>JAHFEI010000062.1 GCA_023248615.1 Nitrospinales bacterium
TTTATTTCCGATATCACGGATGCGCCGGAAAGTTTTACATTGTACCTGCCGTAACCGGTGGATACCAGATGGTCGAAATCCAGCGGGCGACCACGGAAAAAATTGAGCCTGCCGATATCCAGCCCGTTGCCGGTGCGGCATGCGGTGTAGAAGGCTATGGTATCCACCGTCTCCATAAAAAGCGTTTCATCGCCGCCGAAAGCGACCAGCTTTACGTAGCGGCTTCCTACATCCACTCCCAGCGTTTTCACGATACCGCCTTCGCCGCCGCGCGTTTGGCAGATAGCATCTCGCAAAAGCTCTCCAGCCGTAGCCGCGTACGCGCATCCAAGGGGCCTGGCGCGTCCCCCTCTACCGCCAGCATCGGCAGGTGCGAAAGGTGCTTGCGAAAAACCATGTCTTCCATCTGATGGTGGCAGAACGATTGCACATAGTGGATGATGCCGTGCAGTCCGCGTTTTTGCGCCTCGGCCTTGATGTCGGCAATGCGGCTGAAAATATCGTATGGGTAGGTGTACTGGCGGTAGCGCTCCACCAAATCATCGGTGTCGAACGGGAAAGTGAACTGGCGCTGTACTTCGTTGAACACCACTCGCGCACCGCGAGTCTCCAAAAACTGGTACAGGTCGGTGACTATCGGCGGCACCCCGATAAAGCCGAGCCGGATTTCCTGCGGGAATTCCGCACGGCCCTGAGCTTCCTCCAGAAATGCGTCCACCTGCCTGCCGAACCGCGCCATGTCGCCATCCATATCGGATGCGCTGACGAGGTACAGGTGGTTCTCGAAGCCGCTTACTTTGTTGTCGCGCCATGTCATCAGGTCTATGCGGTGCAACTTCCTGCGGATTTCATCCATCTCCAGCATGGTGTTTACGGCATCGGCGAACGTTATGCCAAGAAGCGAGGCCAGCTTTTCCATTTGCAACTTCAGTAGTGCGTAATCGCGGTCGTACGGGTAGGCGAACGGTATGGCGTTTATCCCCTCTTCGCCCAGTATTTCCATCAGCGTGCGTGTGTGGCTACAATCGCCCTCGCTGACTGCTATGACAGATTCCAGGCGGCTTGATATCGCCGCGCCGTACATCCCTTTAATCCAGCCGCACACCGCGCGGGGCAAGCCGTCTGCTTCCGCCCGCTCCACCATCCGGCCTGGCGCGGCATCGGTGATGAAGATGTTGTTCAGGTCTACCGGAGCCGCTCCCGCCGCGAAGATAAACTCGGCGGGAACGGTAGTGGTTATCCCTATGCGCCTCATCGCTGGCGTTTATGGCTCCTGGTCTGCCAGGCTGGGTTGCACTACGATGAATGTGGAGGTCTTGCCGCTCCGCACCGTAAACAACACAGATTCGCCCGCCTTAACTTTGGACATCGCCTCGCCGAACTCCGCGACATTCGCCACGGGACTGCGGTTCAACTCTTCAATCACGTCGCCACGTTGCATACCGGCCTGAGCCGCCGCACCACGCGGGTCGATGTCGGATATGACAACGCCCTTCACCCCTTTCAAATCCAGGCTCTTTTCAATTTCCGGCGTTACATCGTGCACGACAATCCCCAACTCCTCGTACGTCTCCTCGCCACGCGGCTGCTGGGCTTTTTTCTCGCCCGCCTTCAGGTCGCCGAGCGTAATCTTGTATGTCTTGCGGTCGCCGTTACGCGCTACCACCACCTCTACGGTGGAACCAAGCTTGTTTTTCGCCACCATGCGGGGCAACGCCTGCGAGCTTTTTACTCCCTTGTTGTCGAATTTAACTATCACATCACCGCGTTTCAGCCCTGCTCTGTCCGCCGGGCTATCCGGCGTTACATCGCCCACCAGCGCCCCTTCCGAGGTGCTAAGCTTTAGCGCCTTGGAAAGTTCCGGCGTGATAACGTTTTGCAAGCTCACGCCCATCCAGCCGCGGCTGACCCCCTTTGTAGATTTCAGGTCGGCAATGATGTCCTTCACCATATTGATGGGAACGGCAAAGCCTATGCCTATGTTGCCACCCTGGTTGCCGGGAAGGATGGCCCCGTTTATGCCAATGACCTTACCCTCTATATTGATAAGCGGTCCGCCGGAATTGCCGGGGTTGATGGAGGCATCGGTCTGGATATAGTTATCGTACCTGCCTGCGCCGATGTCGCGGCCCAGCGCACTCACCACGCCTACGGTAACGGTCTGCGAAAGGCCAAACGGATTGCCGATGGCTATAACCCACTCGCCGACTTCGCAGGCGTCGGAGTCTCCCAGTTCCACGGCTGGCAGGTTGTTGGTATCCGGCTTCACCTTTATCAGCGCGATATCAGTTTCCGGATCGGTGCCTATTATCTGCGCCTCGTATTCCTTGCCGCTATCCAGCCTTACGCGGATTTCATCCGCCCTCTCCACCACATGGTTGTTGGTGAGTATGTAGCCTTCTTTATCTATGATGAAACCGGAGCCGAGCGACTTCCGGGGCGTCTGCTGTGGCATCTGCTGGCCGAAAAACTTTTCCAGAAAATCGTGGTACGGGTCTACCTGCTCGTTGGGGTCGGCCTTGAACTGGTGGTGTTTTTGCGATTGCTTGGTATTCTGCGTGGTATAGATATTCACTATGGCCGGCTTTTCCCTTTTTACGATATCCACAAACGGGTTTTTTGCCGACTTGGATGCCGCAGAAGCTGATGGAGCGGGAGGGGTAGCGTTCTTGCTGGCAGCTACCGCAAGCCGCGCCGACCTGCTGTCTCCAGCTAGGAAACCGATAATTGCCGCAACGGCTACCGCCGCAAAAATCTTTCGCCCATCATAGCCAGACCAACGGTTCATCAAGGGGACTCCTCCAAATTGTCAACAAATACAGCGACACACAAGGGAGCATGGTACCACACTCCCTTGGCTTTCGTCAGCTATAAGCGCCTTGCGGGCATCGGACAATCCATTGTCGCCATCTCCGGTCAGCTTGCCAATATTTGGACTAAATTACTTTGCGCAACGGAATCCCACGTACTCGTGCATATCGTCCGGGATGCTCTTGAGAATAGAGACAACCGAGGCGTTTTCTTCGTCGTCAAAATAGGAGCCGCCAAGAGCCAGCCTGTATTTTTTGTCTGCGCCTTCCCATTCGTTAACCCATTCCCAAACGTTGCCAGCCATATCCATAGCGCCATACGGGCTTTTACCATTTTCGTAGCTTCCCACGGGGGTGGAGCCGCCCTTTTCCGACTCGACCGTATTTGCTTTTGCCTGGTCGAATTTATTGCCCCAGGGATAAAGCCTGCCGTCAGTGCCTCTGGCCGCCTTTTCCCACTCATTGCGGGTGGGAAGCCTTTTGCCTACAGATTTGCAATAGGCTTCGGCCTCAAAGTACGATATTTCCCCGACTGGGTTCTTTTCTTTGCCTGCGGGGATGTTGAATCCCTTTTTAAAGGTGTGGTACTGGGCATTGGTGACCTCAAATTTGTCGATGCTAAACTTCCCGACATTCACGGTTGCGGCTTTTTTACCTACACCGGACTGAAAGTCCCCTTCAGGCACGTCAACCATGCCATCGGAGCCTGCTACGGCATACGATTTTGGAGCAATACAAATAGAAATTATGGATGCTGAAATGACTAATAATCTTTTTAAGTACAAAGCCCTTCTCCTTTAAAAAAAGTTACTTAGAAAGTAAAACATTGAAACCTAGATAAAGCTCTCCGGTAAGGACGTTTCTCTTTCCTGCGCTCATTATTTTTTCACCCAAAGTTCCAGCGTTCCGCACTCATGCAATTCGCTGATGAGGCATTCGTAGCAGGAGGGCATATCACCACCGAAACCATGATACGTCACCACCCGAGTGCCGGGCAGGGCATCACGCAGATTGTCTTTTACTATATCCAGATACCGCATAAAAAGGAGTCCACTATACGATATGGACTTGTCTATCCGCCTATTCTCATTGATCTGTTCGTAAAATGGGTTAAAAAGGTAAAATCCTGTAAATTGATGCCAGTCGATCTTGGCCATGTTACCCGCAACAAAGGAAGCCCGTTGCACGTTCCATTGTTTTACGGCAGACTGCGCCGCCTCTACAAGATAAGGCCTCTGCTCTATTCCAACGAATTCCCCATCTGTGGTAAGCGCGCCCACTATGCAAAACTTCCCCGCGCCGGAGCCTACATCCAGTATCCGCGCCCCCGAATCTGCAACCAGCCACTCTGCCGCACGTTTTGCCACGGCAACAGGCGTCCAATGGGGATTGGAGCATTCTTGTACATGAGCCGGATATACTTGGTCGAAACGAAAATCGGAGACATTCTTGCCGTTTCGCAATGCTACGCCTATATTCTCGAAATAGATAAGACGCTTAATTAGGGAGATACTCATAGCTTTGTTTCAAACCCGGATTGTTTCTTCGCTTGGGAAAGCATTATTCCCACCTCAAAATCTGTAATTTCCAAAACGACCTCCTTTTAAAAATATTGGCGGGCCCGAAGACTGAGAGAAACCCTCGGGGAAGGGAAAGCATGTCTATCGGTTCCCGCCAATTTATAAAAAATATATTTAATGCCACCATAGTTACCGGGAAATAAGTTCTTTTATGGAAACCACCACATCGCCCTTGCCAAGTTTGTCCATAATTCCGGCTCGCTCAAGTTTCTTATGGACATTGGGACGCAATTCCGCAAAAACAAGCCTGGTATCATTCCTATGGCAATCATCAATTATTTCGCTAAGCGTTGATAACCCCGTAGCGTCAATAAAAGGAACTCGGCCCATCCTAAGCACCAAAGTTTCCGCATGGTCTTGGATATGCTCCAATGTTGATTCTATAAGTCCCGCAGCGCCAAAGAAGAAGGGGCCATCTATGGAATAAACAACCATTTGGGGCGGGAAATTCAGGTCGCCCACGCCCGTTTGCTCTTCGACGAGTACCTTGGAAGATTCTTCATCGATGCTTACAGCTTCCGCCATTCGTTTCATGAAGAGTAGCGTGGCAATAATAACTCCAATATTAACGGCAATCACCAGATCGCTGAAGATGGTCAGGAAAAAGGTTATAAGAAGAACTGCAACGTCCGCCCTGGGGGTAGTCCGCACAAGATAGACAAAGCGGTGAACCTCGCTCATGTTAAATGCAACGACAAACAGAATTGCCGATAATGCGCAAAGGGGGATGCTTGAGGCAAGGGGTGCAAGAAGAAGGATGATAACCACCAAAGTCAAAGCATGGATTATTCCGGCAGTGGGACCAGTTGCCCCGTTCCGGATATTCGTGGCGGTTCGGGCGATGGCTCCGGTCGACGCAAAACCGCCAAACAGTGGGGAAAAGATATTGGCTATGCCCTGCCCGATTAGTTCCTGGTTGGAATTATGTTTGGTTCCGGCCATACCGTCCGCAACAACGGCGGAAAGCAGTGACTCGATTGCGCCAAGTAATGCGATGGTAAATGCGGGTCCGATAAGGCTGATTATGACCGAGACAGAAATTGAAGGAGCCTGAAAGTGCGGCAGGCTCTGCGGAATTCCCCCGAATGCGCTCCCAATCGTGGCAATCCCCTCAAAGTTAAAGTAGCTCTGCAAGGAAGTGGCAACAACCAAAGCTATTAACGGCGCCGGAACGCGCTTAAAGACACGGGGTGAGGCGACAAGGATTATTAGGGTCAAAACAGCCAAGGCGGCGGTTCCCCAGTGAAAAGTAGGAAGTGCCTCGGTTAACAACCATAGCTTTTCATGGAAATGCTCCCCCGCAGAATGGAGCGAAAGGCCTAGAAAGTCTTTCCACTGTCCTACGAAAATAATTACGGCAATGCCACTTGTAAACCCTACGATAACCGGGTCTGGGATGTATTTAATGACTCCGCCCAATCGCGCAAAACCCATCACCAGAAGGATAATTCCAGCCATAAGCGTGGCAAGTTGCAAGCCTGCAACCCCATATTTTGCGGTAACCCCCGAAAGGATTACGATAAATGCCCCGGTAGGACCCCCAATTTGGTGACGGCTTCCTCCTAGGAGCGAAGTAAGCCCACCTGCAATTATTGCGGTGTACAGTCCTTGCTCCGGCTTTACCCCAGATGCGATTGCAAATGCCATTGCCAAAGGGAGCGCAACGACTCCAACAACAACTCCGGCAAGTAGATTTTTTGTGAAGTGTCCTTTTGCCAGAAGCCCCAGTTTTTTGGCTTCCCATATTGCAATCATTTTGCTATGCTATACTAACTTAAAATGTTTGCAATGTGAATTTGATTACAATACAATGTAACTAGGCAGATTGGAGATTTGATGGAAAATCGTGTTGCGCGGTTAACAATATTGATCGATCCGGAAAAAAAAGCGATCCTGGAGGAAATTTGCGCCAAGCAGGATTTAACTACTTCCCAGGTAATTCGTAAGCTACTGCGTGAGTATATCAAAAAGAATGGCTCCCCAGGACAGATTGCCCGGATGCCACATAACAAGCCCGTAGAATAATCTTTTTAGAGGGAGCACAATGGCAAAGAAAGTGGCAAGCAAGACAAACGGTCTATTAAAAGCTACAGGGAAAATAGGGACGTATCGGGTTGTAGTTCCCCGCGTCAGCAAGGGCAAAATGGAGTGCGATATTTACCCAAATGAAGACGGGTTATTGTTTACTTTTGATGAGGCCTATGATTTCATGAAAAAAGTTTCCAAAATTGGAAATAAAGGCTGCTGGGCCGAAGGGCAAGAGCAAACTTTTAACTTGAGAAGTGCCGACAACGGCATTGCAAACCCCGATAGATTGTAACGGGGACGGCTTTGGGGCGGCGGGACAGTTCCCGTGCTAAAGAAGAACCGCTGAATAAAAACTCTCCCGAGATTCTCATCCATGTCAGGTACTTCGGAATATGGGAACGAGCAACGCCAATAATTGATTACATCCGCTACGCGATATCGGGATGCCTGTTTTTTGATTCACAATCCCGACTATTATGGTAGAGTATAGAAACTCCGCCTATTTCAGGCAGGATTGGACGAGAAAGAAGATGGAAGACGGACAAGAAGACATTTCCAAATTAGCCAAACGGGAAGAGTACAAATACGGCTTTGTTACGGACGTAGAGTCCGACGTGCTACCCAAAGGACTGAACGAAGCGACGGTACGCGCCATCTCCTCCAAGAGGGACGACCCGGACTTCATGCTGGATTTCCGGCTGAAGGCGTACAACCACTGGCTGAAAATGAAAGAGCCACGGTGGGCGAACGTGAAGTTCACCCCTATAGATTACCAGGCTGTTTCCTACTACTCCGCCCCGAGGAAGAAGCAAAAGTTAGCCAGCATTGATGAAGTGCCTGCGGAGATACTGCACACTTTCGAAAAGCTGGGCATCCCGCTCTTGGAACAGAAACGGCTTGCCAATGTGGCGGTGGATGCGGTGTTCGACAGCGTAAGCGTGGCGACGACCCACCAGAAAAAACTGAGGGAAAAGGGCGTCATATTCTGCTCCATATCGGAAGCGATAAAAGAACACCCGGAACTGATAAAAAAATACCTCGGCTCCGTGGTGCCAATAGAGGACAACTTCTTCGCGGCGCTTAACAGCGCGGTTTTTTCCGACGGCTCGTTCGTCTACATCCCGCCGGATACGAAATGTCCCATGGAACTATCCACCTACTTCCGCATCAACACGGAAGAAACCGGCCAGTTTGAGCGCACGCTGATAATAGCCGACCGCAACAGCTACGTATCCTACATAGAGGGGTGTACCGCCCCGCAGTTCGACACCAACCAGCTACACGCCGCGATAGTGGAACTGGTGGCGCTGGACAACGCGGAGATAAAATACAGCACCGTGCAAAACTGGTACGCGGGCGACCAGGATACCGGCGTGGGGGGCATATTCAATTTTGTGGTGAAGCGCGGGAAATGCCTGGGAAAAAATTCCAAGATATCTTGGACACAGATTGAGACAGGCTCCGCCATCACATGGAAGTACCCCGGGTGCGTGCTTATAGGGGACAACTCGTCCGGCGAGTTTTACTCCGTGGCGCTTACAAACGGGAGGCAACAGGCGGATACCGGCTCCAAGATGGTGCATATCGGCAAAAATACCAAGTCGGTAATCATATCCAAGGGAATATCCGCAGACAACGCAAGCAACACATACCGCGGGCTGGTGCGTGTGAGTAGCGTGGCCGAGAACGCGCGTAACTATACCCAGTGCGACAGCATGCTGGTGGGCGACAAATGCAGCGCACACACTTTCCCGTACATCGAGGCGGGGAACAACTCGGCGCAAATAGAGCACGAAGCCTCCACATCGAAAATCAGCGAGGAACAACTGCTATACTTCCAACAGCGCGGCATATCCCGCGAAGAGGCCATACGGACGATACTAAACGGGTTTTGCAAAGACGTTTTTAAACAACTCCCGATGGAGTTTGCCGTGGAAGCGCAAAAGCTACTTGCGCTGAAACTGGAAAAAAGCGTGGGATGAACACGAAAGCGGAAAGGTAAAAATGCTGGTAATAAAAGACCTGTGCGCAGGGCTGGAAAACACGGAGATACTGAAAGGGATTTCGCTCACCATCAACAAGGGCGAGATACACTCCATCATGGGACCGAACGGCCATGGTAAAAGCACACTCTCCAAAATACTTATAGGCCATCCCGGATACGCCGTGCGGTCTGGCAGTATCACATACAACGGCAAAAACCTGCTGGAGATGCCGCCGGAAAAACGTGCGCTGGAAGGGGTTTTCCTCGCTTACCAGTACCCGGTGGAAATACCGGGCGTAAACAACGCGGAGTTCCTGCGGATGGCGTACAACGCCAAGATGAAACACGAGGGAAAAGAACTGGTAGACCCGCTCGACTTTGAAGACATATTGGGCGAGAAGATGGCGCTTTTGGGGATGGATGCGAAGTTCCGCGAACGCTCGGTGAACGAAGGGTTCTCTGGCGGCGAAAAGAAAAAAAACGAGATATTGCAGATGGCGATATTGGAACCGCAAATCGCCGTGCTGGACGAGATAGACTCCGGGCTGGATATAGACGCCCTGAAAATAGTGGCCGAAGGGGTGAACAAGCTGGCTAACGCGAACAACGCCATACTTGCCATCACCCATTACCCGCGCCTGTTGCAATACATAAAACCGCAACACGTGCATGTGCTTATAAACGGCAGGATAGTACGTTCCGGCGGATACAACCTGGCGAACGACCTGGAAAAAACCGGGTACGACAGCTACCTGCAGGCCTGAAAGAAAAATGGCTGTAGCGGTGATGGACGCGGAATCGAAACTTCTGGGGCTTTTTGCGAAGTGCCGCCCCGCGCCAGCCCTTGCAAGGCTGAACGAAGCCGCGGCATCGCGCTTTGCCGCATT
>JAHFEI010000351.1 GCA_023248615.1 Nitrospinales bacterium
CCTTCGGGTATCCGGCGCTATCAAGCCGTTTGTTAAGCGCGTCCATATCTGGCGAGCTGTTTCCCAGAATCAGGTAAAAAAGCCCGCCCTTGTCAGGCCGCTCGAAAATAATCTCGTTGCTAGTCTTCTGCTCTGTGTCATCTGCCGGTTCATTTTTTGTATCCTGCGCAAATGCAGAGGTGGAGAGCGCAAGGAGCATAAGTGCGAACAGGTATGGCTTCATTTTGTCTCCAGCAAGTCTATTTCCTTCGTCCACTATTGTACATTATATATCAGGAGCAGTACACGGAATTGGGGCCAAGTATGCCTTCCACCTCGGACAGGAACAACTCGCTAGCCGCAACGCGGTATTTGGGCGCGGCGCTCACCTGCATTTTCCGCTTGTCGGGGAACGTAAAGTGAAGCACCAGCGAGCTTTGCCCTTTGTATTTCAGCACCAGCTCTTTCAGGTTCGCCAGAACCGGGTCTTCCAGCCCCACCATGCTCATATTCAGGTGTATGGTGCTGGTATGCTTTTCCTTCGCCTGCTGTAGCGGCATTATTTCGTCCACTATTACCTTTACTTCGTTTTCGTCCCGGTCAATTTTTCCCTTCACGAATATCGGTTCGCTGGATTGCAACAGCGCGGCGGTTTCCGAAAATGTGTCGGGCCAGACAATCAGCTTGCTGGTTCCGGACAGGTCTTCCAGCGATACGTAGGCCATCGTTTCTTTCTTCTTCGTCAGTTGTGTCCGTAGCACGCTCACTACGCCGCATAACTGCACTTCCTGCTTGTGCCTGGTGTCGTTCAGCGAATCGGCGCGGTGGGTGGCGAGGCGTTTTATCTCCCTGTGGAACCTTTCCAGCGGGTGCCCGGATATGTAAAATCCCAATGTTTCCTTTTCGTACTCCAGCCGTTCCCGCTCCGGCCATTCTTCCATCTTGGGAATAAGCCGAGCCGCCTTTTGTTCTGCGGTTTCCATCATGGAGAACATGTTTGCTTGTCCCTTTTGGGTTTCCTCGCGGGAGTTTGCCGCCTCTTTGATTACGTTATCCAGCGATGCGAGAAGGGCCGCACGGTGGAGATGCAGGCTGTCGAACGTGCCACACTTGATAAGCGCATCGAGCACGCGGCGGTTTACCTGTCGCATGTCTATCCTGCCGGAAAATTCCACGAACGAGGTGAACGGCTCTCCGGCGTCGCGCGCCCGTATAATCTCGCCGACGGCGCTGGCGCCAACGCCCTTTACTGCCGCAAGCCCGAATACTATGCTATCGTCCGATACCGTGAAGTCCGTGCCGCTCCTGTTGATATCCGGTGGCATCACCTTGATATCCATCTCACGGCATTCGCCGAGATAATGCACCACCTTATCCGTATTGTCCATTTCGCTGGTCAGAAGCGATGCCATGTATTCGTGCGGGTAGTGCGCTTTCAGGTACGCGGTCTGGTAGCTCAGCATCGCGTAGGCGGCGGAGTGCGATTTGTTGAAGCCGTAGCCGCCGAATTTCTCGATAAGGTCGAACACCGTTTCGGCCTTTTTCGGGTCTATCTTGTTGGCGGCCGCCCCTTTTACAAACGATTCGCGCGTGGCGGCCATCGCTTCCGCGTTCTTTTTGCCCATCGCCTTTCTCAGCGTGTCTGCCTGTCCCATGGTGAAGCCGGAAAGGACGTTGGCAAGTTTCATGACTTGCTCTTGGTACACCATTACGCCGTAGGTCTCCTGCAGGATGTCGTCCATTTGCGGCAAGATGTTTTCCACCTTTTCCAGCCCGTGTTTGCGTTTGATAAAAGAGTCCACCATGCCGCTTTCCAGCGGGCCGGGGCGGTAGAGCGCCACCAGCGCTATGATGTCCGAAAAAACCTGCGGCTTCAGTTTTCGCAGTATGTCGCGCATGCCGGATGATTCCAACTGGAAAATACCTAGCGTGCGTGCGGCGGAAAGGAGTTTGTAGGTTTCGGCGTCGTCCATAGGTATGTTCCTTATGGAAAACTCCTTGTCTTTCAGGACGCGGATTTTCTTTTCGGTCCAGTCGATTACGGTAAGCGTACGAAGCCCCAGGAAATCCATTTTCAAAAGTCCCAGTGTCTCTATGTCCGTCATGGTGTACTGGGTAACGATGTCCCCTTTGCTAGTCTTGTACAGCGGCAGGTAGTCGGTCAGGTCGGATGGGGCTATCACAACACCGGCGGCGTGGGTGGATGCGTGGCGCGAGAGCCCTTCGAGTATTCTGGCTATTTCCAGCAGTTTTTTCACGCGGGGGTCTTTTTTCTCCATTTCCGCGAGCCGTTTTTCCGCCTTCAGGGCTTTTTCTATCGTCATGTCCAGCGCTTCCGGCACCAACTTGGCTATTTGGTCAACGTCGCCATACGGCATTTCCAGCACACGCCCCACATCGCGGATGACGCCACGCGCTTTCATTGTGCCGAACGTGATTATCTGCGCCACGTTTTTGTTGCCGTATTTTTCGGAGACGTATTTAATTACCTCGTCGCGGCGATCC
>JAHFEI010000063.1 GCA_023248615.1 Nitrospinales bacterium
TGCCGATGCTGGATTCCATTCGTTCGGGTTGGCTTCCTTTCTTAATATGCTTGCAATTCCTGTTTTCGGCTCAAAGTAGACCTCCCGGTAGTACATGCCAGAATCATCGTACTTTTTAAAAGCTAGGTTTGCCTGCTTGGCGCTCTTCAGTAGCCTGTCCCACTTCCATTTGGCGTTATCCACTCCACCTATGACGGCGGCCTCAATCGAGTTGGCCGAAAAACCTTCCAGCGCGAATTTGTTTAAAGCCTTTTCCAGCAGTTCGGCTATCTTCTCCGGGTAGGCGCTTACATTGTCGTTTGAGCTGATGGCCGCCCCGAGGGAACCGTCGCTTGCTCGTAGCAGGAGTACTGGGTTTTGCCCAAGGTCTATGCTTATTTTCCGGGAGTTGAACCACAGCCCGGTGCCTTTTGAGGTGGGGGGCAGTAGCTCGCTTTTGCTCAGAAGCTTAAAACTTATCATGCCATCTCCCGCCTGTCTGAGCCTGTTGTATTACGTGGTGACCAAAGCCGCCAGCAGTATCCTACACCCAAAATTTGGCTTAGGAAAACTTCCGGATGATACCGGTAACTATCCCTTGTATACGCACCTTGGTCGGCTCGAAGTACATAGGTTTCATGGCGCTATTGGCTGGCTGGAGCCTTATGCGCCCGTTATCCGGGAAATATTTTTTCAGCGTCGCTTCCCTGCCATCAATGAGAGCCACAACGGTCTGCCCCGGTTTCGCTATTGAGCTTTTGCGTACCAGCACCATGTCGCCATCGAGGATATGGTCGTCTATCATGGAGTCGCCACGCACGCGAAGCAGGTAGCTACTGTGGTCAGTTCCCATTTCTTCCGGAAGTACCATTGTGTTGTGGTCGGTATAGGATTCAATCGGATACCCGGCGGCAATTGCTCCCAGTATCGGCACGGTTATGCCCGGCTTGGCGCCGCTGGAAGGGATAACCTCTATCGACCTATGCCGGTTCGGCTCGCGGTGGATGAATCCCTTCGCCTGCAAATTTTTCAAGTGCTGGTGCACGGTGGCTGGCGAACTTATTCCGAATTCTTCGCGAATATCACCGATGCTTGGCGCGTAGCCGTTTTTCACTATGAAGGAGTTAGCAAAATCCAGTATCTCTTTTTGTCTCTTTGTAATTTTCATGGGGGAATTGTAACCGAAAATACGGCGAAACTCAACCCCTCCACTTAAAAAAATATTTTGCCCCGGTTTACTTGCCTGGTTTGTTGCCAACCTCTGTTTGTACCGGTTTGCGTTGTTACGGCGCAATCCCGCGCCAGAAGTGTGGTCGCGGTGGGCGGTTCGTACGGTGCGGCGGAGGTTGGGGGTAGCGTGACGGTTTCTCCATCGTGGATAATTATTTAGAGGTTTTGTTGAAAAATAAGGTTGATTGCTATACAATGCCCTCTCAATAAAGGTTAGAGGGTATCACAGCGGAAACGTTGGTGATAACAGAAATCGTGGGTGTTTGGGAGCAATGGGAAGTGTACCTGCGCGTACAAAATAAAACTGGAGAAATATTGTAATGGGGGAGAAGAGAGTCATGAAATCCATCTTTGTACTTTTGTCAATAGTCCTTGTGCTTGCCGTCGCGCCGCAGGCTCACGCAAAGGATGAGGGAGCCGCCCTTCCGGCTGGCCATCACCTTTACGTCTCTTATTGTGTTTTGTGCCATGGTGAAGATGGAAAGAGCAACGGCCCGCTGACGGTTAAGATGGGTTTGAAGCCTACCGACCTGACCAGCGAACGCCTGCACAAGAGTCCGGACGAATTGGGAAAAATCATCGGCGGTTCCGGTGGCTTGAAAAAAGCAGAATCCAAAATGCCGGATTGGGCAAAAGAAATTCCGGCCCCGGTGCTGAAGACCATCGCCTCGTATGTGCTTTCGTTGCCTACCGCTCAAGCTAAAGCCCCCCGCGACTGCTCGGCAAAATCCACGGAAGACAAGTTGTCACGCGGAAAGACTCTGTATGACAACGCCTGTCTGGCTTGCCATGGCCGGTACGGAGACGGAAAAGGGCTTCTTTCGAAGCTGATAGGGCTACATGACACCAAAGGGAAGCCGATGGTGGACTGGACATCCGCAAAATACACCAAACCGGCAGATGCCATAAAGAAGGCGACCCTTTTGGGACAGGGCGATTTCATGCCCGCCTGGAAAGGCACCGTCTGTGACGATGAAGCCGACGACATTATCGCCTACATAGCCACCCTGAAGAAAAAATAAGAAACAATTTGTAGCCCCGCCGCACCGGCTCTCGCCGGTGCGGACGGAGGCCTGTTACCGGATAGTCACCGTTCCCTTCGCCATACCAAGCGCCTCGTTCACTCTATCTCCCCATCTCCCTGTAGTAGCGTCGACAAAAAAGCGGACACCCCAAAGAGTTTTCCGTCTTTTTCACATCCCGCATACTAAGAGGATGCGAGTGTAATCCTATCGGCGATTGCCGCGATAGCGGCAACTCAGGCCGCCCCGTAGGGGCAACAGGAGCAACGCTTCGTTGCTTCGCAACGAACGACAGGCATGAATGCTCACGCCACCTGACAAAGCCGGGTTTATAGCGGGGGAATCAGTTCCGGGTGGCGTGGTAGGAGTGGCAGGATACGCAATCGGCATTCACCATCTTCTCGCGGTGGCAACCGTTGCATTTGGGATAGTAATTCTCCACAACCGGGGAAGTTTCCGCTTCTTTGTCAACGGGAGCATCCCCCTCTTTTTTTGTGACGTACTTGTGGCAGTCCGTGCATTCTCCGGCGGAGTGCCGTGCATGTGAGAAGGTAAAATTTGTCTGCCGCTTGCCGCTGAGCCAAGTTACCTTGTAATCGGGAGAGGTGTGGCACACCGGGCAACCCTTCTTGTCCTTGGCATCCGCCGCGTGTTTTTCCAGTTCGTGGCACCACCCGCATTCGCCCATGAACTGTATGGTGGTTTCAAATCCGCCGCCGGGGTTTGCCCTGTGGCACTGGTCGCACGGCACATTCTTGAAAGGCCTTTGCTCTTCATGTATGCCGTGCGGGAAGAGCATGGTTTCCTTCAGCTTGGGTTTTCCGCCCGCTTTTTCTCCTGCTTGCGACCCGTGCCGGTAAAGGCCTACCGACGATGCGCCATCCGTTTCCGCAGGTTTCTTTGCTCCGGTTGCCCTTGGCTGGCCTTGGGATTTGTGGCAGGTGGTGCAAGAACTGTTTGTCACTACTTTTATGTTGCGAGCCGTTCCGCCATGTTCCCTGTGGCATTCCGTGCAACCGGGAGATTTTACAGATTTGGTTTTTTCCTTGTCCGCGTTGGGCGGCACATGTTTCGCCATTTTGGCGTGGCACTTTATGCACCCGTTGCTGGTTACGTCGCGCCACGGTGTGTGGCACGCCTCGCACTTATTGGAAAGGGCAGAATGTTTCAGGCTTAGTTTCCGCCCCATAAAGACGTTAGGGCGCCCACCGTACCAAGCTGTGGTGGCTACAATGACCAACAGCGCCGCCGCAACGCCAGTTACCATGAGCCGGAATTTCGTTTTGGTCACGTCAGTAGTACAGCACAACAAAAATGTGGATGAAGACCGCCGTTAGGGTTATACCGGAAAGCGGCATATGCAGAGCCAGCCATTTGTCGAGCGATTCCATTTTAGCCACCCGGAAAGCCAGCCGCTCCTTTTCCATAAGGAGGGAGGTAAGTAGCGAGAAGTGGAACTTTTCGCCGTCCGGGACTTCGCGCCTCATCTCTTCCATTTGCGCCTGCCTTTTCCTTGTAAGCTGTCGCTCTTCGGTAAAAAGGTATTCCCACGTTACCCGCTTATGCGTGAGCATTGGGCGTAGCTTGGCCCGATAGAGCGCCTGAAATTCTTTCGACATCCCTTTGGCGTCTTTGTCCGCCTCGTCCAGAAGCTTTTTAAGCATCTGCTCAATGTGATCCTTGGGAATCATTTCCCTGCTTTCTTTGGCGAGCGATATGGGGATAGCTTTAAAGATGAGGGCGCCTACTACGCCACTGGCGGTTACAAGCAGGAGCGCCACATAAAGGAATGTGCCGAACGTGCCGCCCGGGCTTGCTCCCACATGCATAAGCGCAAATATAGCCGCGAGGACTCCCAGGTATATATGGGCCGAAAGCCAGGAGCTTGTCGGGCCGAGCTTGTAGTGGTAGAGGTGTTTCCTGATTTTGTAGGCCATGAGAAAAAGCATCAGCAAAAAAGCGATGATGCCAAACGTCATGCCGGGCACGGAGCCGCCGCGCGGCTCCGTATACGAGGCGTACACGCCGTAGGCCGCCACAGCCACAACGAGCGTGGCTACAAAGACAAGAGGCCACTTGTCCCTCAGTATCGGGGAATCTTCCCCAACCAGCGGATTAACGGCCATCCGCGTTCCCTCTTATTACCTTTTCCATGCCCTTACCCGAATGTCCGAAGGTCGGCGAAAAATTCTGTTGGGTCTACCCTGCGCGCCGCCCCGGTAGGGCAGTTGTAAACGCATCCCATGAAATCATAGTTCCGGCACATGTCGCATTTGGCCGCTTTCCTTTTCGCCCTTTGCGGGGCAACGCCGGTTTTCGCTACAGTTGCGGCCTGCATCGCCGTGAACATATCCCTCTCGCCGGGCAGTTTTTGCGCGTCGGGACGTTCGACCATCATACGCTCGCCGGGAAACTGCGCCTTCGCGGGATTTTTGTCCTTGACTTCCGGCAGTTTTATCTCTTCACCGGCTCTGGTTGGTTTGGCGGCATGCATTTTTTTGATGATGGCGGACAGGAATGGCGCAAACATTGATTTTGATTCTTGCCTGGCTTCCAGGGTGATTATGGATATGTTCCCGTGTGGACACAGCCGTGCGCACCCGCCACACCCTATGCAATTATCCTTGTGGTATATCTCGCCCGTGAGGTCCCTTTGTATGGCGCCGGTAGGGCATTTAGACATGCAAATAGGGTCTTGGCAGTTTCTGCACGATGTGGGGAGCAATATAAAGTCGTTAAACTTTATTCCCTTGCGTATCAGGTGGGAGTGCCCATCGTGTAGCGCCGCACAGGCGTTAACGCAGTTGTCGCACTGCACACACTTGGATATGTCCATTATCAGCACGGCCTTGGATTGTATGACGCCCGCTTCCACCGCCGCCGACATGGAGTTGGACAATGTTTTGCTCGATGTCATTTGCAAATTGCGGTCCAGCCGTTTTTGCACCACTTTCTGCAACGCTGTTTTTACGGCGGGCTGCTGTTCCAGGATGGCGTTGAAATCGTCCTTGGCTATTTTTATCAGTTCCAGCCGGTTCAGCGCTTCTACGGTGGCGGAGCGTTTCTCATCCCCCAACAACGCTATCTCGCCAAAATAATGCCCTTCGTTCAGGTAGGCTATTATCTTTTCACTCCCTTTGGCATCTGCCTGCATTACCTTAACAAAGCCGTACCTTATAAGGTAAAAGGAATCCGCTTCCATTCCCTGCTTGAATATCACTTCCCCCGCCTTGAACGTCAGCAACGATACTTTGTCCCTTAACTGCTCAAGAAACGGTTTGGTAAGGCCAGCAAATATAGGGATATTGGCAAGGTGCGTGGTCAGTGCGCGCGAACGGTAAGTGGCGTCCAGCCTCTCCTTGATTACCGGGAACACGTCCAGTAGCTTGAACAACTTGTCGCGTGATATATTCAAAAGCCTGGCCTGCGTATCCGCCACAACATCCGCTGTGCGCGGCGTGCCGGACATGGCGGCTATCTCGCCGAATATCTCGCCCTTGCCGAGCTTTATTTTTAAAGGCATGTCGGAATCCGCTTGCGGGATGATTACACTAACGCTTCCATCCAAGATGATATTGCAGTTCTCGTCATACTCCCCCTGGCGGCAGATGTAATCGCCGGGGTTGAATTTCTTTACATCGTATTCCTTCAAAAGATCGCAGATTTCCTGGTGGTTTGCCCCCTTGAAAAGAGGAACCTCTTTTATGTAGTGCTCTAAGGAGTAGTCCATTTTCCCATGCTATCAGGATTGTCAGGCCAATTGTACGCCGGTAACTCTGGCGGTATCTTCATCAAGAGCCGCAAGGTCGTCCGGGGAAAGGTCCTGGATGCTGTTTCTGCCAACCAGCCTGCAAAGCAATTTGATTTCATCTACGCTACCGTTCAGGAAATTTACCACACCCTTTGCCGCCGACTCAATATCCAGCGTGTCGTTTTGGGCGCATATCCCGGCGGGACACCGCCCGGTGTGGCATGCCCTACACCGGATACAGCCCATGGATATCTGCGCGGAGGAGGAAATGTAAACGGCGTCCGCACCCAGCGCCAGCGCCTTTGCGAAGTCGGCAGAGGTGCGAAGCCCGCCAGCCGCAACCAGCGTTATGCTGTCACGCTTGCCCGATTCCCGCAGGTATCACGCACCACGCGCCAAAAGGTTCAAAAGCGGCAATGCCTCCTGCTCCCTGGCTGCCGCCGGCGCCGCGCCGGTGCCGCCTTCCATGCCGTCTAACGTTATTACGTCCACCCCGGCGAAAAGGGCTATTTCCAAATCTTTTTCAATGTGGCCTCCTGCAAGTTTTATCCCTATAGGGACGCCGCCGGTAATCTCGCGCAGGTATTTCACCCTGTCGCGCAGGTCTTCCTTGGAGTTTATGTCCAGATGTCGCGCAGGGGAGATGGCGTCTTCGCCGCGTTTTATACCGCGCACTCTCGCTATCTCCTCGGTAATTTTTTCTTTCAGCAGGTGGCCGCCCATGCCGGGCTTTGCCCCTTGGCCTACTTTTATTTCTATCATGTCGGCCATTTTCAGCGTCTCTTCCGTTATGCCAAACCGCCCGGTGGAGTATTGCAATGCATACGTGGTGGCGGCCTTGCGCTCCTCTTCCAGCATGCCGCCCTCTCCGCTGTTCGCCATAGAGCCTGTTTCTGCGGTGGCTTTCGCCAGCGCTATTTTCGCGTTCCTGGAAAGTGCGCCAAAAGACATCGCCCCTATCATTATGGGGATCCTCAGCCGTATCGGTTTTTTGGCCTTTTTACCCAGCACCACAGATGTGTCTACCGGGTCGTGCTCCAGCAACGGCTGGCGGAAAAGCTGGGCAGGCAAAAATACCAGGTTGTCCATATCCGCCACCTTGCGGCGCGCCCCCATGCCGGCAACGCGGTGCTTGCCGTTTTTCGCCATCCACTGGATGGATGAGCGCAACATCGGGCAGTCTTTGCTGTAGCCGCTTTGGTCTACCCACAAAAAGGAAATCGCTTTTGTCTGGCACGCTGTCCGGCAATTTCCACAGCCCACACAGGTGTTCACTTCTACGGTAGTGGGCCGCCCTTCGTAGGACGTTAAATTATCATTCGGGCATGCCTTAACGCACGCCAGACATTCCAGGCAGATATGCCTGTTCCAGTCATGAATAAACATCAGTTACCTCCAAGCTACCCTATCCCTGAAACCGAAAGTATAGCATTTTTTATAAAGATAGGGGCGGGATGTTATATGAATCCCGATTCCGAAGATGGGAATCCGAAATGCCATCGCTACCGTAACCTGTCGAAGCATGTTCTGTGTTGTAATGGGAATACCGGGACACTACACTACTAGCCGTAACGCCGGTCGAGAGGATATTACAAGGCCGCCGTCGCACCTGATTAGACCTGAATATTGCGCCCGTAGCTCAACTGGATAGAGCAGCTGACTTCGGATCAGCAGGTTGGGGGTTCGAACCCCTCCGGGCGCACCAAAATCAAGCCATCCCTTTTGGAATGGTTTGCTTTTGGTTTGTCCGTTTGCAGGGTTCGAAATGTGAGTCCCCGGCGCGACCGGATAGGGAGCGCAATTTTACATGGAAGTAAAATTAGGGGGCGAATCGCGCCTGATGGAGCGGCAACGTGATGTTGGCGCGAGAGGAGGCGAACCCCTCCGGGCGCACCAAAATCAAGCCATTCCTTTTGGAATGGTTTGATTTTGGTTTGTCCGTTTGCAGGGCTCGAAATGTGAGCACCCGGCGCGACCGGATAGGGAGCGCAACTACCTGCCGGTTTGATTTCCCGCCCGGCATAGCAGGCTCGGCAGATTTACTTTGTTTGCAATGCAGAGCGGCGAAGCGGCTTTATGGCGCGGATGGCCTTACCGCTTTTCTCTTTCGCGCATTCAATTTCATAATGGCTTTGCAGGTTCATCCAAAGGCCCGGCGTATTGTGGAAGTAGCGGGCCAGCCGCAAAGCGGTATCTGCCGTTATTACGCGCTTACCCTGCAAAATATCGTTTATCCTGTTCGGAGGTACACCGATGGCGCGGGCCAGCCCGTTTTGGCTAATACCCAGAGGCTCCATAAACTCCTCTTTCAAAATCATGCCGGGCGATACCGGCGGGAAAATCGTCTTTGCCATTGCTAACACCTCCATCTCAATCTAGTGGTAATCGCATATCTCCACATCGTAGGCATTCCCGTCTTCCCATCGAAAGCAGATACGCCATTGCTCATTAATGCGGATGCTGTATTGCCCCTGCCTGTCCCCTCCCAACTTTTCAAGCCTGTTGCCGGGCGGAAAAGCAAGGCTGGCTACATCCTCCACGGCATGTATAAGTACCAGCTTGTTATGCGCCCGCGCCCAAATGTCCGGCGGGATGTTTCTGGGTCGCTGGCGGTGGAATACCTTTTCCGTGTCCCTGTCCGCAAAACTCTTTATCATGCCGTTGCCACTATACTATTACGTAATGCGGAACAGGTCAATATCTGGCAAGACAAGACAGCGCATCTCCTATGTTCTCGCCGGATCAGCAGGTTGGGGGTTCGAACCCCTCCGGGCGCACCAAAATCAAGCCATCCCTTTTGGAGTGGTCAAGGATTGCGGATTATATTTTCCCCAGCAAGGAAAAGTACTCTTCCCTTGTCAGTCCCGCCGTCCGCAAATTATCTTTTATTATGAAGACCGGAACTTCTTTCCAGTCGGGGATAACCACCGGCCTTGAAACGCCCGGCTTTGTGAACACAAAATGATCCCCCTCAATTCGCGTGCATGTAAAACCCGCATCCTCGAACAGCTTACGCAATCGGCTTGCGGGTAGCGGAGTTATTTTCGTCAAATCAGGGGACAGAGACCAATTCGGTAGTTTCTAGTTTCGGAGGAATCCAATACCCGCTGGCATCCTGTTTGAACCTCGCCTCTTCAAGGATATCCGCCAGGCTCCCCATTTTTTCGGCCTCTTCGAGGAAAAGCCTTACCGCAGTTTTTAACATTTCTTTTGAATGGCTGATGGAGTTGCCACAACTCGAAATATCAAGCTCCGGGCAATATGCGACA
>JAHFEI010000352.1 GCA_023248615.1 Nitrospinales bacterium
TCCCTTAGGACCGTTAAACGTTGCCGCCGCGCCCGTACCCTCAGCAAATCCAGATCCCGCACC
Source organism: Nitrospinales bacterium (assembly GCA_023248615.1). Taxonomy (GTDB): domain Bacteria; phylum Nitrospinota_A; class UBA7883; order JACRGQ01; family JACRGQ01; genus JAHFEI01. The sequence continues at coordinate 64 of JAHFEI010000352.1, forward strand.
TGCCACAAGCGTCGTAACGCCAGAGCTGATGACGATCTGCCTGATTTTATGGTTCCCGGTATCAGCCACATATACGTTCGTCGCATCGGCGGCGAGTCCTGCCGGAGACGCAAATATTGCCGCCGTGCCCGTGCCTTCAGCATAGCCGGTTGCGCCAGAGCCTGCCAAGGTTGTTACAACGCCAGCGGGAGTAACTTTCCTGATGAGGTGGTTACCGGTATCGGCCACAAAGAGGTTCGTGCCATCGGAGGCGATGCCCTGCGGCGCATTAAATGATGCCGCCGAGCCCGTACCGTTGGCGGAACCTGCCGTGCCTGAACCGGCAAGGAGTGTCGTAATTGACGTAGAGTTGTTAGTCGTAGCGTTAGAGGTCTGCAATATCCTGTTATTTGCAGTATCCACGGTGTACATAATTGTACCTGCACCGATAAAAGCCACGCCCTTGGGAGAGCTGTAACGAAGCCCTGCTACGTCACTGGAAGTGCCCGCCAGGGTAAGGGCTTTCTGTTTTGCTCCGCCCATCTGGACTGCCGCTGCGGCTGCCGCCACTTGAGCCGCAGTTTGGCCTGCGGCACCCGTTGCACCCGTTGCGCCCGTTGCGCCCGCAGTACCCGTTGCGCCCGCAGTACCCGTTGCGCCCGCAGTACCCGTTGCGCCCGCAGTACCTGCTGCGCCTGCGACACCATCGGCACCCTTGCTACCCGCCGTGCCCGAGCCGCATGCGACTAATCCGCATATCAGCACGGCGATACCGATATTCCTCAAAAATCTGTGCTTCTTCATTATCAAAATTCTCCTCTTATAACAAAAAATTTAAATGCTGTTTTATAACAACTTAAAGCGCCCTTACTCCTTATTTCTCAACTCCTTTGCTAATGGTTGATATCTACGATTTTTCCTACAACCAAGCCGTTTTCCCACAGCCCGATACCTCACCAAAATAGTGTTGCCGCCATCGCTATTCCCATCACCGCTACCATCAAGATCATCTCTATAAACGCCTCCACAACCTCCCCGCTATCTAGGACCTTTGCCGTTTTTGCCGTGTCCCACTCTCCATCGGTTTGTTCAATCACGCTAGGGGGGCGTTTGACGCGCTTATTGGATTGTGGATAGTTGGGCGTTTTGCTAGACTGGTAGTTTACCGGCGAGGATTGAATATGATGGCTCCCTGTGCCATAGGTGCTTTTCATTTACTTGCCCCTTGTGCGTCCAAAAAGGCCACGGGAGGGTGGTATGCGCGTGCGTCCAACCGGCGAGGGCCGACACCACGAACGAAAGAACCGCTCCCGCTTTTACGGCCAATGATTTTTTCTAAATTTATTTTCACAATCATCCCCTACCTTCTTCGGGAGGATAACACCCTGTTGGGTAATTTGTCAACAGGTAAACACCCAACAGTACAATTTTATTTTTTGGCTGAAAAATGGACCTGAAATCGGGTTTCGGCGAGCGGCTCGCACATCTCATTCTTGAGTATGGCGGGCACGGACATGGGAGCCTAAAGGCGTTCTCTGTCAAGTTGGAAGTGCCGTTCAATACCCTCCACAAGTGGACGAAGCGCGGCTCGATGCCATCCGCCGAGCAGTTGGTCAATTTCCGTGAAAAACTCGGCATCAACATCAACTGGCTACTCACGGGCCAAGGCTCCAAATACCTTCCCTCCGCACCCGCGCCTGCGGGGGAACAGCCGGAGCAACTGAAAAAAGGATTCTATTGGGGAGATGTCGAGGTAGCGCTGCCTGCCGTGGCGGAACGGCTGAAAAAAATCCGGGGCAAGCTCACCGTCCAGCAGGCCGCCGAGGCTTCCGGCGTTCCCGCATGGCATATCAAAATCTTTGAGGCGGGCAAAGAGCCACCGACGGCGCAGTACCTTTACTGGGCGGGAGGATATGGCAATATCAACACCACTTGGATAATGACCGGCGAGAATCCACAGGATGCGTCCCTGGCGGCGGAAGGCCGTCCCCAATACGGACAGCCTATTTCAATGGAGGAGCGCGAACTGCTGGCTTTCTACCGCGATGCGACGAAAGAAGGGCAGGCCGCCACGATGGCCGTGCTAAAGATATACCAGCCGAAAGGGAATTGAGTACCTTTTGCACCATTCCCATATTCGGAATCGAGGTTTAATTTATCATGCATACAAACACTTGTTTCCCTGGATTCCCGCTGGAATTTACCCCGTGCTGTACCCGTTGCGGGAGATGACAATTTTTGCGTAGCTATGAAAAGTTAAAATGCTCTCGCCACGACAATCGCCAACAAACCGGCACCTGAAAATCCTGCATCCCCCATGCCCTTCCCGCAAAATATCGGCGGCTCGCACCAGCCCGGATAAAAGGCGACTATAATGAGGCACCCG
>JAHFEI010000353.1 GCA_023248615.1 Nitrospinales bacterium
GTCCGCCTTGCGTTGCGCGGTAAATCAACTCGGGGAGTGCTGATTCCCGCGGATAGCCCAGAGATTAGGCTTCTTCGTAATGGTATCCGGACTCGCCGTGATCCGTGAAGTCCAAACCTTGCAATTCTTCGTCGTTGCCGGGACGCAATCCTACGATGGCTTTCACGATGAAGGCGAGGATGGCGGTACCGACGATGGCCAACGCCATGGTGACGGCGATGGCTTTAAGCTGCTCCATCCACAAGGTCTTTCCAACCAAATCTTTGAGGTTCGTGCTCAAATTGGCGTTAACATCCGTAGTGGCGAGAATGCCCGTGACGAACGCGCCCAAGGTGCCGCCGACACCATGCACGCCGAACGTGTCCAGAGCGTCGTCGTATTTGAACCAGCTTTTGAGTTGGGTGCAAGCCAGGAAGGGAATGACGCCGGCGAGCACGCCGATGGTGACCGCTCCGGTCGCGTTCACGAAGCCGGTAGCGGGAGTGATGACGACCAAGCCAGCTACTGCGCCGGAGCAAAAGCCCAACACGGTGGGCTTGCCGCGGAATAGCCATTCCAGCATGGGCCAGACGGAGGCGGCGACGGCGGTGGCCAAGGTGGTGGTCATGAAAGCGTTGGCGGCGACGCCGTCGGCGGCCACGGCACTGCCGGCATTAAAGCCGTACCAGCCCACCCACAGCATGCCCGTGCCGACCATGGTCAACACCAAACTATGCGGGGCGAAGTTTTTCTGTCCGAAGCCTGCGCGCTTGCCCAAGATGAGGCAGAGCACGAGAGCCGACCAGCCCGAGGACATATGCACCACGGTACCACCGGCGAAGTCGATGGCGTGAATCTTGGCGGCGGAGTTCCACACACCGTTCATGAATCCGTCGATGCCCCAAACCATATGGGCCAAGGGGAAGTAAACCACCAGCATCCAGCCCAGGATGAACAGCATGATAGCGCTGTACTTCATACGTTCGGCGATGGCGCCGATGATCAAAGCCGGGGTGATGATGGCGAACATCAATTGATACATGGAAAACACGTTATGCGAAACCCAATACGCGTAATTGGTGTTCGGTGCGCTGGTTACCCCCTTTAAGAAGGCGAAGTGCAATCCTCCCAGGAAAGGAGAACCGGCGTCAAAAACGAAACTGTATCCGAAGGCCCACCATAGTATGGTGACCAAGCCCGCGCATCCCAGGCACTGCGCCATTACGGATAGCACATTCTTGGTACGCACCAGACCGCCGTAGAAAAGGGCTAGTCCCGGCAAGGTCATGAACAGCACTAAGGCGGCGCAAACCATCATGAATCCATTATGGCCCGGACCGGGAACCCCCGTAAGTTTGACCGCCGCTCCATTATTAACGTAGGCCTCCAAATCGGCGACACGTTGAATAAGGGCGGAGTCAGCCGGCGCCGCCTTGCTGGCTACAGCGGCTGAATCGGCCGTTTGGCCAAACGCCGAAAAGGCTGCGAACAAGCTTAGGGCCAGAGCCCAGCATGCAATCAAGTTGGTTTTCATTTTTCTGGTTGTATTCATCGTTTGGTTCCTCGATTTTGGATTTTCCTAGTGCATCCGGTTCGGCTCAGATGCAAACGCTTTTCCTTGGCCCATCTGGAGAAAGACGAATTCGTTTATAGCATTGACTATGCCAACCATGGGGAGTGTTAATTTGACGTTCAAAATGAAAATTAGCTGTTACAATTATCCTCCCTTAAACAAAAGTGCTATTTAATTGTTATTTTATTTGTTAATAATTGTAATTTAAGTTTTAAAGTGTTTTTTATTGTCACGTTTTATCTCAGCCTAATCTTTAGATTTTTTCATTTAGGGGCGTAAGGGCTGAAACCAACTCCATTTTAAAGGACTGGCATGGGGATTGATGTACGTGATTTTGCAAGGAGCCAACGAGCTCCACCCAAAAGGAAAGCATCGGCATGAGAATCACATACCCCATACAGCAAGGCTGGCTGAAAACCCCGTATCGCGGGTTTTTGGCGTTCAGCTTGGTGCTGGCCGGTCTTGCCGTGTTGGGAGTCCATGCCACCCCAATTATCACGGGATCGATAGAGGCCGGTTACAACTATAATCTGACCATCCCCCTGAAAGGCTCCGTAAATTTATTCCACAGCTATGATGCCAAATCAAAATCCATTACCTTAAACAACGCCCATCTGGCCATCAGCGGATCGGACAGTGCTTCGGGGGTAGGTTATACTGTGGAAACCGATTTCGGTTCCGATGCGCTCGCCAATGCTTCCTTATCCGGAGGCCAGGCAAATTCATCGGACGCCTCCGGTTTATATACCGCGGCGAATTATTTCGACCTTCAAGAGGCTTACATGACTTACGCCTTCGGCCCGGGCAAGGCTCTGGGCATGAAGGTGGGCAAGTACGCCACGTATCAGGGTATTGAAGTGGTGGAAGGCGGAT
>JAHFEI010000354.1:0-1584 GCA_023248615.1 Nitrospinales bacterium
ACGGTGGTGTTGTACGTCGTTATCGAACGCAGGATCGGGACGCTCGGTTTATTGGAGCATATCGGGAAGGAACGGAGGTTTGCCACGGCGGCCATCCTTTTGGTTGCCATATCGTTCTTTGTGGAATATTTTGTGATGGAGCCGGTTGTGCGGATAATGGCGTTAATGACAATGACTGCATTGTATGGCTGGTTTGTATTAGCAGGAAGAGGTTTCTTTACTCCCGCCGACGACTTGTTGAGGCATAAATGAAAAGTACACTCCCTGAAGAGGCTATCCCTTTAATGGTTCTTGAAATGCCATTCCGGGAATGCTAATATTCGCAGACAATGGTGGCAAGTGATCAAATTGGGGTAGAAGATCGTTTCACAAAAGTTACTCTTGTCCGCCCTCCCGTATTAATCAACACATATACGCATCCACTCAATATCGGCTATATGCATTCGGTGACGGCATCGGTTCCGGGAGTGGAAGCGGATTTCATCGATTGTGAACAGCTTGCCATTCCATTTCTGTCCAGCCGCGACGAGGTGTTCAAAAACCAGCAACATCCCTTGTGGAAGCAGTGCATTGCCGCGATAGCCGAAACGAAGCCCGACCTGATCGGCTTTTCCTGCTATACGGTAAGCATGACGGGAGTTAAGTATATCGTCGATGCCCTTAGGCTTGCCGGATTTGCGGGACAGATATGGGTGGGAGGGATTCACCCGACCACGGAAGCAAAAGAGACCCTGGAGAATATATCCGGCATAAACGGCGTTGTTATCGGTGAAGGAGAGGTTACCTTTGCCGAAGTTCTTGCGGCCATACGGGATCGGGCGGGATTTGACGGCATTCTTGGGATAGCCTACCGGGATGGCAACGAAATAAAGCTGAACGGCATGCGGCCCAAAATAGCCGATCTTGATTCCCTGCCGATACCGACCCGCACCTTTTCCAGAAACTACCGCTATACCGAACATGTTTTGCTTTCCAGCCGCGGTTGCCCTTATGACTGCGGTTTTTGCGACTCAAAGAATATGTGGAGCCGCAAAGTCCGCTTCCGTTCCGGCGGCCATTTTACGCGCGAGATCGAAACGATAGCCAATCTGGGCGCCAAACAAATAGGTATTCGTGACGACACCTTTACCCTCCGCCGGCAGCATATGGAAGACATCTGCCGGAATATCGTGGATCGGGGATTTCATAAAGGCATCACTTATTCAGTGGGTTCGCGCGTGGATACCATAGACGACGAGAAGATCGTCATGCTCAAAAAGATGAACGTGACGTCCATGACCCTGGGGGTCGAGACGGGAAGCAACCGCCTGCAACGGCTTATCCATAAGAACCTTGACGTGGCCAAAGTAGTGCCGACTGTTAAAAAAGTGAACCAGGCAGGCATTAAAACACTCACGTTCTTTATGCTCGGCCATATGGAAGAGACGGAAGAAGATATCAAGCTTTCTTTTGCATTGATGAAAGACCTGGCGAAGCACTGCCCGGACAACATGATTGAGCTGAATATGGTTTGCCCTTATCCCGGCACGGCATATTGGCAATATGCAATCAACAAGTACGGAAAATTCATCGATTTTTACACGG
>JAHFEI010000354.1:1594-2404 GCA_023248615.1 Nitrospinales bacterium
AGCTATAAGTACCACCACCACGAAATGCCGTACCTGAATTTGACAAATGTGGAACATGCAACCCTTGAAGAATATTACAAAATGTTCACCCGCTTCGTGGAAAGGGCAAACAAATGGCCCCGCCTGCGCAATACGGTGTCTCTTGTCCGCCGAAACCCCGGGTTGCTGTACAGCAAAATCATGACACGCCTGTTCCACCAGGCGGGATAAAGGACTGTTGGGAATGGCGCACGATGCCATTCATCGTTGGCTGCCCGTCAGAAAAAATGGGGGCTGTGAAAAATGGCTTCCTTGCCACTTGGCATTTTTTACATCGGAAAGCGTAAATGAAACCTGTTAGGCCCGCCGCATTGATAAGCACCATCGATCCGGAAATAGGGGGCGGCGTGGGAGGCGTTACCAAAGCGCTTTCCCAAGGACTCCGGCGGCTCGGGTACTCCGTCGAATGGGTTTTTGTCACAAACCGCGTGGAAAAAAATTGCGCCATAGAGGAATTCGACGGGGTGAAAGGCACGGGGTATCGCTACATCCCTTTTTATAATTCCTACCTTTCGTATTTGTTGCCAAGCCTGACAATCAGGAAGTATCCGGGCGAATTCCAGATATATTTTGCCGTGGGCGGCGGCAACCACACCGCGATGCCATACTGGCTTGCGGGGCGGAAATACCACCTATGGATCAGCAATACCCTTGACGACGAATATGAAAAAATATTTCCGGAAGAGATTAAAAGGGGCCGCTACTACGCGGTGCTTTTAAAGCTTTTCCGGCCCTTCACGCAGGCTGTCGAGAAAGCGATATTGCGGAAGG
>JAHFEI010000355.1 GCA_023248615.1 Nitrospinales bacterium
GGGACGAAGTGGCGGTAACGAAGTGGAGTTCTGTTCGGCCTATGCCTATCATAAAAGCACTCAGCAGCCCGTATATCGCCAGAAGAAAGAAGAACTGCAATTGCTTATCGCGATACCGCCGGATATTCATAATAAAAACATACCCCCCCAGTATGCCGGCGAGAATCGCGCCGCCTATTACAGGAAAGGTTACCGCATTGCCGATAAAGGTAAGGACAAACAATAAATACTCATGCGGATACTGTAGTATATACCGTAAACCGTGCAGGTCAGTAACGCCATGCACATTAATATGATGCTCCGGTTCCGTATAATCGGCAAAATACGCGATAATCACGGCAAGAAAAACCAGACACCACACGGCAAAGTGCTTCCAGTGGTGCTGCGGCACAGCCAGCAACAGCAATGCGCCCACCGGCCAGTATACCAGTCCCTGTCCCATCGAAAAGGTGGCGACAATACCGCACAACAGTGCCAGAAGAAAATCTTTGCCGGATAACGTATCCCGCCATTTCACCAGAAAAGAGAAGCCAAGTACTACCGCAAGCTCTGCCATTTGCCAGGATACACAAAAACCCCATAGCCAGTTTTCGTATTGTGCAAAGGAAAAAATCAGCAGCGGGGTTATGCACCACAGAAATGGCGGCAGTGGCTGGCCACGTTGTTTTTCATACTTCCGGATGTGCGCAGCGATGACAAGGAAGGTCATGCCCGCGAGCATTAGACTGCACATCATTTGCCACCGCACATCCCAGTGGGAGAGATGGATATTGGCCAGTATCAGCAATTTCGGGAAAAATATCCGGTGTTCATTGTGCTGTTTCCAGAGTTCCGACAGGGTTGGGGAATCATTATCCATTAAAGGCACAACCGTAGCCCATTCATCCAGGTAGGGTATGTTTACAGAAAATATCGCCACCCAGTAGATCAAAAGCACAAAAAACAGTGCCGCCGGTACATAACGCCTGTTTTGTTGCGACCAGTTATTCATCATGTCATCCCTATTGCTCATATGCTTAACTTCGTCCACGGGATGTGCAGTTCCCTCCGTGTGCATTCTCAGAACTGCAATCAACCGATTTATTGCCGAGAGCAGGAAACGGCGTTTGGTGAATCTGGCGTTTTCGACAGTACAATTGTGAGGGAAAAACCTGGAATACACAAGCACCACCATATCGCATTTCCTCGCTTTTTTGAAGCCGGTATATCTGGTGTGAGAGAAAGCGAAGAAAACTCACTTTAAGTTGAAAACGCGGTTATTTATTGCCGCAAGCCATGCGTGTAATTATTATAACACCCGAATGAATGCGGGCGGCTCCCCGCAACTTTCCTTGTCGTGGTTAACCCAGATATATCCAGGCTTCCCCGGCGCATCATTTTTCAGGAAGAGGACTGCCCGCACACGCATGGTAGAATCCATCATAGAGGCTTCCCCGTCACGGTAAATTATGGTGGCGGGGAGTAAAGCCTACGTTCGGTAAGGTCGTGCTGGCTTTTAGCGGTGAAGCCTGTTGCATACACCCGTGCCTCCCCGCCCTGGAGAGGGAAAGGAGTGCACTATAGTGTTTCCAAATAATATTCTTACAGAATATTATTTGGCATACGCTGCCTCCGCCGCGGTTACACAAACCGCGATCAATAAGGGTTTCTATGCTCCGGTGGAACAAGTCCATAATGAAGTTGTGCGGCGGATCAGGTTGGAATTTGAACTGTCCTCTCCGGACAAGCCGGGGAGGACAGTTCAAGCGGATGCACTGCTCGTTAAAAAAGTTATATTGCCATTGATCGGGAAGATGGGGTATTCTGGGGGCTGGCCTTCAACGTAAGAGAATTATTGTGAGTGATACGCGGTTCCGCCGACGGGTAACCGGCACGTGCCTGGTTTCGCTGCTGCTGATGTCGGCGGCGGGAGCTTTGGCGCAGGATGCGCCTGCGCCACCTTCCCCGCCCGCACCCGTGTTCGCGCCCGCCGCCGCGCCTTCCGGAGCACCCTCTGCTGTGCCGGTTCCGCCCGCGCCCGTTCCCGCACCTGTTGCTCCGGCGAAAGCTGCGGAAGCCCCGCCGCCCATGCCGGAAATGCCGGATGCGGCTGCTGCGTCGGGAGCATCTGTTGCACCCGCGCCGGGCGATGCTGTTGCTGTGCCTGCCGTTCCATCTTCTGTCCCGCTGCCTGCTTCGATTCCGATACCGGGCGCACCGCCCAAGGCCGCCGCCCCGGCAGCCGCGTCCGGAACACTGAACGCCCTGGAAAATGCCTTTGAGAACAGTGTTGCGGAGAAGAAGAAAGAGGAAAAACCTGCGTTGGCTGATCCCGCCGCGCCAGCCGCTGCTACTTCTGCCCCTGCTGCGCCGTCGGTAAATGGTGAGGTCAAAAGCGCGCAGGACAAAAGTGAGCAGGC
>JAHFEI010000356.1 GCA_023248615.1 Nitrospinales bacterium
GCAGGAAAAGCTTTTCACCGTCAGGTTGCATCCGTACCAGCATAGGCGCAGAGTAGGCTAGACCTATGTAAACGATGCCGAACATGGTGAAGACAAGCCGCTCTATCCCCGCCTTTGGGTCTGTTAGCGAGCTTAGGATAATGGAGCCGAGCACCAGGGCCATCACCATAAAAACCACGGAGGAAGAACTGATAAAGGCTATGGGGATGACCAGCGCCGAAACAAGGCCGCGCAACCTGAAAACGCCGATGCCCTTTTGGGCCGCCATAGCCGCATATTCAAAAAAGCATAGCGCAGCCACAATTTCTATTGTGACAAGGAAAGCATTAACCGGCGCGAACCACACGATGTAGATGAACACGGGCGCCAGCACCGCCGCAGTTATTATTCTCGTCAAAGCGTCCCCCCTCCCCTGTTTCAAGCTGCCGTTCGCGCAAAGTTGGCGCGCTACGGCTTTATGCCGCGCATTACCCGCACATGGCGGGCATCATACATTCCCCGGCACCTGGTCTCCAGATAGGCCGAAGCGGCGCTCCCTTTTCTGGAAGCTTACAATAGCGTCCAAAAGGTCTGTACCGGCAAAGTCGGGCCAAAGCACATCGGTAAAATACAATTCCGCATACGCCATCTGCCATAGCAGGAAATTGCTGACGCGCAGTTCCCCGCTAGTCCTCACCAAAAGGTCTAATTCCGGCAAATCGTGCGTATCAAGCCTGCTTTCCAGCAATTCCATGGATATCCGCTCCGGCTCCAGCCGCCCGCACTTGACATCATCCCCCAGGGAGCGCACTGCGTCCAGTATTTCATTCCTGCCCCCGTAGCTTAGCGCTAGCGTCAGTATGGTTCCCGTGTTGTTCTTGGTGGATTCCCGCACTTTTTCCAGGCATTCCACGGCGGATGGCGGCAAGTCCGCTATATGCCCTATGGTGTTGAACCGAATGTTATTTTCCACCATCCGCATAAGCTCTTTCATCAGGAATTCCTTAAGGATTTCCATCAGCGCATCAACCTCCGAGGGAGGCCGTTTCCAGTTTTCCGCGCTGAAAGAGTAGAGCGTAAGGGCCTTGAGCTTGATTTCAGAGGCCAGAGTCACTATACGATCTACGGTCTGCACACCGGCGCGGTGGCCGAAGATTCGCGGCAAAAACCGCTTTTTGGCCCATCGCCCGTTCCCGTCCATTACTATCGCGATATGCCTCGGCATTTTGCCGGGGTCGATTTTTCCAAACAGTACGGCTTCCGCCGGTGTCACCCGGTCAGTTCTCCATTATCTCTTTTTCTTTGTGTACGACAATCGAGTCTATTTTCGCTACATACTCATCCGTAATCTTCTGGATGCGCACCTCGATTTTCTTTTCGTCGTCCTCGGATATTTCCTTGTTCTTCAGTTGCCGTTTCACGTTATCCATGCTGTCGCGCCGGATATTGCGGATAGCCACCTTGTTCTCTTCGCCAACCTTTTTGACCATCTTGGTCATATCCTTGCGGCGTTCTTCGGTTGGCGGCGGAAGGTTAAGGCGAATCGCCTTCCCGTCGTTTTGCGGCGTAAGGCCGAGGTCAGAGCCTTTTATCGCCTTTTCTATGGCGGGCATGGCCGATATATCCCATGGCTGTATCAGTATCGTCCTCGGTTCTGGGGTGGATATCGTCGCCATAGCCTTGAGGGAAGTTATAGTCCCGTAGTAGTCCACGTGTATGGTGTCAAGAAGTCCGGTGGAAGCCCTACCGGTTCGGATACCCCCCATTTCCCGCTGGAGAAGCGAAATGGTGGTTTCCATCTTCTGTTTGCATTCCTGCTCGACTTTTGTACTCATACCTCAGCCCCCCCAACGATAGTTCCTATTTGTTCCCCGCAAAGAACCCTTTTGATGTTGCCCTTTTGGAACAGGTTAAAAACGATAATAGGCACCTTGTTTTCCATGCAGAGCGAGATTGCGGCCGCATCCATCACACCTATGCCATTTTTAAGGACATCAATGAACTTTAGCTCGGTATACCTGCGGGCCATTTTGTCCTTCATCGGATCAGAGGTGTAAATGCCGTCTACTTTTGTGGCCTTCAACAGCACCTCGGCGTTTATTTCCATGGCGCGCAACGATGCGGCGGTATCGGTGGTGAAATACGGGTTGCCGGTGCCGCCGGCAAATATCAGAACACGCCCTTTTTCCAGGTGGCGCACTGCGCGCCTGCGCACAAAAGGTTCTGCCACTTGGCTCATGGAAATGGCGGTAAGCATCCTTGTCGGCACGCCAAGCTGTTCCAGTGCGCTCTGTAGGGCCAACCCGTTCAACACGGTGGCAAGCATCCCCATATAATCCGCCGTCACCCTGTCCACACCGGCCTCGGCGGCAGCAGTCCCGCGCAGGATATTGCCGCCGCCTATAGTAACTGCTATCTC
>JAHFEI010000064.1 GCA_023248615.1 Nitrospinales bacterium
TTGTTACCCGTTCTGATTTTGATGGATTAGTCAGCGGAGCCTTGTTAAAAGAGGCTGGAATAATAAACGATTTCCTTTTTGTGCATCCCAAGGATATACAGGACGGGAAAGTGCCAGTGACGGAAAACGACGTGCTGGCGAACGTTCCCTACGCGAAGGGGTGCGGCCTTTGGTTCGACCACCACGTAAGCGAAGACGAGCGCGGCGCAGGGGTGGAGTTTAAGGGAGCTTCCCGCCCGGCGGATTCTGCGGCGCGCATTATTTACGACTACTACGGCGGCAAGGCAAAATTCGGCCACATGGACGCGATGATGGAAGCGGTGGATAAATCCGATTCGGGCAGGCTCACCTCGGACGAAGTGCTAAACCCCACTGGCTGGATGATGCTTTCGTTCATTATGGATCCGCGTACCGGGTTGGGCAGGTTTCGGGAGTATCGCATAAGCAACCTGCAACTCATGTCGGAGATGATAGAGCTTTGCCGCACAAAAACTGCGGAAGAGATTTTGGCGCACCCGGACGTGGCGGAACGCGTGGTGAAGTACAAGGAGCAGGAAAAGCTGTTCCGCGAACTGCTCGCAAAACATGTGCGCACGGACGGCAACGTGATAATCGCCGACCTTCGTGGCGTATCGGAAATAGCCTCCGGCAACAGGTTCCTTATTTACGCCCTTAACCCTAAACAAAATATCTCCATCTGGATGGTGGACGGCAGGGCGAAACAAAATGTCGTCTTCTCGGTGGGGCATTCGATAATAACCCGCACATCCAAGACCAAGGTCGGGAGCCTGATGCTGAAGCACGGCGGCGGTGGGCACGACAAGGTGGGTACCTGCCAGGTGCCGTACGACAAGGCCGATACGGTGCTTGCCGAACTTGTGGCAAAAGTAAAATCGGACGGCTGATTACAAAAAAACTTTTGGGGGGCGGCCACGCCCCCTTTTTTGTAAAAGTACGCGGCTTGTCATCCTTGAAATGCGGCGTTATTTGGGGGTGGGGGGATGGTGTAGCGCGTACAGCCTGTCGTACTTGGTGTAGGTATGGAACGCGCTAAGCACGCACAGGATAAGGCCGGGTATGCCATCCAGAAAACCCAGTTTCAGGAAATACATTTTTACGAACGTAAAAAGTGGCCGTAGCGTAACGTCTATTACGGTCGATTTTTTGCCTTCTTTAAACGCTTCCTGCGCCGCCACCCGCGTGAAGTTGTCTATGGTGCGGAAGTGGCTGTAAATCGAATCGAACGAAAGGTGGTACAGGTCGCCATTTAGGTTTTCCACTTTGCCCGTCACGCGTAGCGTATCGTGGGGGTCTGTGCCTCCCCACCGCGCCAGCGATTTTTTCACCAGCCTTACTTTACGCGCCGGGTACCACCCGCAATGTTTTATCCACCTATTGATGTAATAAACGCGGCGCGGCATTGCGTATCCGTCCGCTTTCGGGTTTTGCATCACCGCCAAGATTTCCTCCCGTAGCTTTTCGGATACGCGCTCATCGGCATCCAGCGAAAGTGCCCACTCGTTGCTTGTCTCGTCCAGCGCGATGTTTTTTTGTTTTACGTGTCCCGGCCAATCGCGCTCTATCACGCGAGTTTTCGGGAAAGATGCGGCAATCTCCCGCGTGCGGTCGGCGCTATGGGAATCCACAACGACAATCTCATCAACCCAGTAAAGGCTTTTCAGGCAATCCGCTATCTTGGCCTCTTCGTTAAAGGTGATGATAGCGGCGGAAATTTTCGGCGCCGTCACGGCATCAGGTTTTTCGGGGCTTCAGGTTTTCGTCCAGCGGCACGGCTTCGTCTATTATCATCACCGGTATGCCGTCTTTAATCTCGTATAAAAGGCGGCACGGGGCGCAAACGAGGCCGCTTTCCTTGTCGGCCAGTTTCAGGTTCCCCTTGCATTTCGGGCAAGCTAGGATATCCAAAAGTTCTTTCGCAATAGCCATCTGTTTCCCTCTCTCTACGCTTGTTATATAGCGGACGCAGTTTAAATACCCGCCGCCTTGGCCATTTCCGAGCCATTTAACCCTATGCCAGCCGCCGCCATGGCATCGTATGCAAACTGGTCTGCTTGCAATTCCTGCGGCAGGTCGAACTGTTGCGCACCCACCCGCAGTTTTCCTGCGGAGTGGTTCAACGCGGCATGCCCCATCTCGTGATAGGCGACAAAAGCCAGCGCCGAAATAAAAGCTTCGTTTCCGCCCCAGGCTGGCGATGCGGTTTTGAGCTTGGCCATAAAATCGTTTGAAAGGTACACGGAGCGGTAAATCGTGTATGCGTTTGCCGACATGCCGGAGCATAGGTAAACCCCTATTCGGTTATCGCTACGCGGCGGGTTGTCCAAAAGCTGTGCGCCATGCACTGGCGGCAGGATATCCGTCCTTAGCGCCAATGCCGGGTTAATCCTGTCTACAATCCACGCGATGTCATTGTAGTACGGGGAGCGGGAAGACGCGCAGTCCACCCCCGGCCCAAGGTCTGCGAATGAATTTGCCTCCATTTTTTCCAGGGCTTTTTTTTCGGAGAAGTTTACCGTCAGGTTGGCGTTCTTGTCGCCAACGGTCAGTTGCCCGTGCGAGCCCGCCCCACATGCCGAAACGGCGAGGAAGAGCAACAGGCTGGCTAGCCTTCGTGCGCGGCAAACGTAACTTACAGGTAATACCATACCTCTAAGATACTAGCATTTATATGGTGTACGGCAAAATTTCCGATAAACATGGTTGGGGTGTAGAATGATGTGCGGCGAAGGGCTAAATTGCCTATTTGAATCCGGGCGTTTATATGGCAGGATGATAACTGTAGGTAGGGCAGACGAATAAATGGAGTCGCAAGAGATGTTTAAGAAGTTCACCGAGCGGGCAAGGAAAGTAATCATACTTGCGCGTGAAGAGGCTGAAAAAAACCAGCACGAATACCTGGGTACCGAGCATCTACTTATGGGGATACTCAAGGACGGCGGCGGTGTGGCTATCGCCGTACTGCAACGGCTGGGTGCAGACCTGCGGCAGATGAAGCTGGAGGTAGAGCGGCACATGCCCCCCACTTCCAGCGTGCTTATTATCGGGGATATTCCTTTTACCGCCCGCGCCAAAAAGGTGCTGGAATATGCCGTAGAGGAAGCGCGTTCCATGGGGCATAGCTACATAGGCACGGAGCATATGCTCCTTGGCCTGATGAGGGAGAAGGACGGCGTGGCCGCACGGATACTGATATCGCTTAACCTGCACTACACCGAAATACGGGAACAGACCATTAACCTGCTTCGCGAGCCGGTATCGCCGAACCAGGAAAAACAGCAGAGCAAAACTCCCGCGCTGGACGAGTTTGGCAGGGACCTTACCGAACTGGCGCAGGATGGGAAGCTTGATCCGGTGATAGGGCGCGAGAACGAAATAGATCGTCTTATCCAGATACTTGCCCGGCGCACGAAAAACAACCCGATATTGATAGGCGAGCCTGGTGTGGGCAAGACCGCCATAGTGGAAGGGCTTTCACAAAGGATTTACAACCGCGAGGTGCCGCAACTCCTTCACGACAAGCGCGTTGTGGCGCTGGATCTGGGGGCGATAATCGCCGGAACTAAATACCGCGGTCAGTTTGAGCAACGCATCAAGGCCATAATGAAGGAAATAGTGCTGAGCAAGAACGTTATCATCTTCATAGATGAGATACACACCTTGGTCGGAGCCGGAGCGGCTGAAGGCTCGGTGGATGCCTCCAACATGCTAAAGCCCGCGCTCTCCCGCGGCGAGGTGCAGTGCATAGGCGCCACCACTATCGACGAATACCGCAAGTATATAGAGAAGAACGGCGCCTTGGAGCGCAGGTTCCAGCCGATAATGGTGAACGCCCCAAGCGTTGACGAGACGATAATGATAATCAAGGGTCTCAAGAACGAATACGAGGCGCACCACAAGGCGATAATCACCGATGGCGCCATCCGTGCCGCAGTTTCCCTTTCCGACCGGTACATAGCGGATCGCTTCCTGCCGGACAAGGCGATAGACGTAATAGACGAGGCCGGTTCACGCGTGCGGCTACGGCAGGTAACATTCCCGCCGGAAGTGCGCGATGTGCAACGCAAGCTGGATGACATCGTGCGCGAGAAGCGCGAGCGGATAGAAAAACAGGAGTTCGAGTACGCAGTCGAATTGCGCGACCAGGAAACAAGGATGCGCAAAGACCTGGAGTTCCTGAAAGAAAAATGGGAAGACGAAGGACATGCCACCTCCAAGCCGGAAGTGACGGAATCGGACGTGGCGCAGGTTGTTTCCTCCATTACCGGGATACCGGTTAACCGGCTGGCAAAAGAGGAATCGGAGCGCCTGAGAGATATGGCGAAAGAGATAAAGCGCAGGATATTCGGCCAGGACGAGGCGGCGGAAGTGGTGTGCGAGGCGGTTCGCAGGTCGCGCGCTGGCCTTAAGGATCATATGAGGCCAATGGGGTCGTTCCTGTTCCTTGGCCCTACCGGCGTTGGGAAAACAGAGCTTGCGCATGTGCTGGCGGAGAACCTGTTCGGAGACAGGCGCACGCTGATCAGGCTGGACATGTCGGAGTACGGTGAAAAGTTTTCCGCCTCCAAACTGACTGGCGCCCCGCCAGGCTATGTGGGCTACGAAGAGGGCGGGCAACTTACCGAGCAGGTGCGCCGCAGGCCGTATTCCGTGGTGCTGTTGGACGAGATTGAAAAAGCGCATCCGGACGTTTACCAGTTGCTGTTGCAGATAATGGACGACGGTAGCCTTACAGACAGCTACGGGAGGCGCGTGAGCTTCCGCAACGTGATATTGATAATGACGTCCAACCTGTCGGCCAGGCTGATAGAGAAGGATTTCACGATGGGCTTCCAGACGCTTGGAGAGTCGGTGTCGCACAAAAAGATGTCCGACTCCATCCGGTCGGAACTGAAAAAATCATTCAGCCCCGAGTTTTTGAACCGCATCGACGAGATTGTGGTGTTCAAAAAACTCGACCGCGCTTCGATATCCTCCGTAGTCGACCTGCAACTTGACAAGGTGCGGGAGAGGATGAAGGAGGAGAATTTGCAGCTTGAGGTGACACCCGGGGCAAAAGAATGGCTTATAGACAAGGGATACGATCCGGCCTATGGTGCGCGACCACTCAGGCGCACCATACAGAAATACCTTGAGAACCCGTTATCGGAGAAAATCCTGTCCGGGGAAGTCAGGCCTGGTGGCATCATACTGGTGGAGTTGCGTGGGGACTCCCTATACCTTACCGAAAAAGCGACGGTAGAAGCCGTTTAAATGTTTTAGACCGTACGTTTTTACAGGTGGGGGTTTTTATTTGTTCGGCACAGCTAAGGATGGCCTTTAGCATCCTTAGAAGGGTATCCCTGTTCGTCCTTCCCTGGCTCATCTTGGGGTCGGGTTTCGCCCACGCATTTGAGATTGATAAACCTATCAAGGAAATCCGGATAGAAGGCAACCAGCGCGCAAATGCCGGTACCATACGCTTCTACATACGTTCCAAAGAGGGAGAAAAATACTCTGTCAAGCAGACCCGTGAAGATATCCGCAAGGTATACAGCCTGGGTTATTTCGACGACATACGCCTGGAAGTGGAAGACCAGCCGGATGGCATGGTGTTGGCCTATGTAGTTAAGGAAAAGCCGTTCATCAAATCTGTAACCTACAAGGGAATTACCGAGATACCCGAGAAGGATGTGCAGAGCATGACGAACCTTAAGAAGGGAGCCTTCTTCCAGAGGCATGTGGCCATAAAAGATATCCAGAAGATAAAGAAAAAATACCTCAAGAAAGGGTACTATTTCACGGAAATATCCTACATCACGAAAGACGCTGGCAATAACCAGGTGGACGTAATCTATGACGTTAAGGAAAAAAGCCGCGTGAAAATCGGCAGGGTCTATTTTAGGGGAAACAAGTTCTTCAAGGATTACCAGCTAGCCGAAGTTATCGAAAGCAAGGGCGCCGCATTCTGGAGCATCTTCTCCGAGTCCGGCAATTACCAGCGGGAGATATTAAAGACCGATGTGCTGAGGCTGGAGGCGTATTACCGGGACTTCGGTTTTATGAAAGCCAGGCTGGAAGACCCACGCGTAGAGGTGGACAAAGAAAACGGGATGATCCTTATAACTATAGCCATCCATGAGGGCGACCAGTACTTCGTAAGGAACATAACCGCCGAAGGGGACAGCATCCATACGAAGGAAGAGATACTCGGAAAAATAAAACTCAAAAAGGGGGATGCGTTCGACCAGTCCTCATTCCGCACCAGTCTTTTCCAAATTACAGATATGTATTCCAATGATGGCTATGCCTACGCCAGCCCGTTGCCGGAGATAAGGGAAGACGTCGAAAGCAAGACCGTGGATATCAATGTGAAAGTTGATGCAGGGCAGATGGTTTATATAAGCAGGTTCAACATAAGCGGCAACAACAAGACTTCCGATAACGTAATTCGCCGGGAATTCCGCCTGCTGGAGGGCGAGCGCTTCAGCGGCGAAAAGCTGAACCGCACACGCCAGCGCCTCCAAAACACCGGGTACTTCGCCAGCGTTGATATAGAACAGAAAAGCGGCAAACTGCCGGACTTGATGGAACTTGATATCTCGGTTGCCGAAAAGGAAACCGGCCAGATACGAGCTGGCTTGGGGTATAGCTCCCTTGAGAACCTGATGGTGCAGGCACAAATCTCCGAGAGCAATTTCATGGGGACTGGCAAAAAGGTCTCCGTTGGCGCCGAATCCTCCACGCTCCGTCAGGACTACTTTATTGATTTCACCGAACCGCGGTTCAAGGACAGGGATATATCGCTCGGGTTCCAGATATTCAGCCACCAGTACGACTACATCAGTTATGTAACCAGGTCCAAGGGTGGTAGCCTCACGCTTGGCAGGGCACTAGGCGAGTACACAGACGCATCGTTGGGCTACAAGCTTGAAAATGTGGAAGTGTCTCTAAATAGCGTCGTTACGAACATTGGGGCCTTCCTCCAGTCACAGGCGGGGATGCGTACTACCAGTTCACTTACCGCTTCTGTAGCCCGGGATGTGCGCGACAACAACGTCAGCCCCACAACCGGGTACAAAAGCGACTTAGTGGCGCAGGTTGCCGGAGGGCCGTTAGGAGGCGGGGTGAACTATTACAAGCTTACCCTAGGCGGTAGCGAGTACAGCCCACTTCCATACGGGTTCGTATTGATGGGCCACGGTGAAATAAGGTACGCCAATTCCTACGGCGGACAACAGCTGCCGATATTCGAGCACTACTTCCTGGGCGGCCCGACGACGCTTCGCGGGTTCAACTTCACCGATGTAGGCCCGATGGATACAAACAGGGACTCGATAGGCGGCGACTCGTCGCTCCTGTTTAACGTCGAAGTAAGCTACAACTTTACGAAGATGCTCCAAGGCGTGGCGTTTTACGACCGTGGCCAGGTTTACGGGGAAGAAGGGGACTTGACCAAGACAACAAGCAACAAGTATGACCTTTCCAATATGAGGCACAGCATTGGCTGGGGATTGCGCTTCACCACACCGGTAATGCCGATATGGCTGGCGTGGGGCTTTAAACTGGACAAGAGGCCGGAAGAATCCGGCATGGAATTCCACTTTACTATTGGGCGCACTTTCTAGGAGGCGCGTTGTGTGGTCTAATTCATGGCTGGCGTGTCCCCAAACGATGGCTTATCACGGAAATGATTAGGAGGAGATTATGTTAAACCGAATCTTGGCGCTACTGGCGTTGGCCTGCCTTTCCGCCTCCGCGCCAGCTTTTGCAACGGAAGTGAAGATAGGCGTAATCAATATGCAAAGGGCGCTTAATGAAACCGAGGAAGGCAAAAAGGCCCTGGAAAAACTGCGCGGAAAACTTGAGTCCGAAAACAAGGTGCTTAAGGGCAAGCAGGAAGACCTGAAAAAGATGGAGGACGACCTGGGCCAGCAAGGGTACATGCTAAGCGAAGCCGCCAAGGCGGAAAAGCAGGAGAAGTTCCGCAAGATGGCGCGTGATTTTGAAAAATACAGGGATGAAAAGAGCAAGGAATTTGCTGGCATGCAAAAAGAAGCTACCGAGAAAATCCTGAAGAAACTTTCCGAGATACTGAAAGACTTTGCCAAGGGCGAGGGATATACGGTAATCCTGGAATCCAGCCAGCAATCGCAGGGAATGCCCGGCTCCGTCGTATGGTTTGATGGCAGGTTGGATATTACCGAGAAGATGATATCCCTGTACAACGCAAAAGGGGCCTCCAAGGAATAACCGCCGCCGCTGAAAAACGCGCCGGGCGGCGGTAGGGCTGGGAAACAACCCAATGAAAATCATCTCAAACACGGCCATAAAAAACTGGCTCTTTTCCTTCGCGCTTGGAAGGAAAGTCGCCCATGGCTTTTATAGCCGCACCAGCCCGCTTTTCGAATCTGTCGAGCTGGAAACATCTTCAATATGCAACAGGAAATGCCCCTATTGCCCCGTCGCGTACGAAAAAAGACCCGGCGACTACATGGAAGAAAAAGTATTCCGCAAGATAATAGGCGACCTTAAGGAGATAAGGTTTTCCGGTATTGTAAGCTTTGCCATGTACAGCGAGCCGTTGCTGGATAAAAGGTTTCCCGATTTTGTGGGCCGCATAAAATCCACCTTGCCCAAAGCGTTTATAGAGGTGTACTCCAACGGCGATTTTCTTACCCCGGAGCTGTTCGAAAAACTGCTCGCGGCTGGTATGGGAGTGATAAAGGTAACGCAACATGGCCACAACCCATCCCCCGAATTTTTGGAGGCCATAGGCAAAATCCGCAGTTCCAAAAACGGGGATAAGCTGAATCTCGCCGTCATGGACGAAAACCAGGTGCTGTACAACAGGGGCGGCGCGGTGGAAGTGAAGAATCCGGATAAGTGGATGTTTTGCAACCTGCGGCGGATGTA
>JAHFEI010000357.1 GCA_023248615.1 Nitrospinales bacterium
GTAGCATCAATGTTTACCAGGTAAACCCGAACCTTTTACGGATACGGGTATTCCCCATCAACGGTATGAAGGCGTTGAAAGAGGCCTTTTCCAGTTCCAAAAATGGTGAAAAACTCGTTCTTTCGGTTGGACACAAGGCGTTGGCTCTCCCCATAGCGGCGGAGAAACTGACGCCCCAAGCCGATACAGCGTCAAAAACCTCCGCACTGGAGACCCCGAAGGCGGCGATGGAAACTTCGTTAATGGTGGAAGCGACCACAAAAGCGGCAGAGGCCGAAACCAAGCCTGAAATTCCGGCTGGCGAAGCCAAAGTTGGCGATGACATGTTGGCCGATATCCAAAAGAGCCTTGACGAGTTGAAGAAGGACACCGGCGGCAAGCAGGAGATGAAAGGTGCGGCAGGCCCGAAGGTGCATCAGGCGGGAATGGTGCCGACCGGAGACCCCTCGCAGGTTCCCGGCATGGGCGAAGCGTTTGTGAAGATAGGTAGCGCCCTTCTGGTGGTGCTGGCCCTTATCCTTGCCATTTCCTACGGTGCGAAGAAATATCTTGGCGCGGCGGAAGGCGGCCTTGGGATGAAGAAACAGTTGAAGATACTCAGCAACCATTTCATCGGCGTGAAGAAGAATGTGACGATAATAGAAGTGGGTGGCGAGATACTGGTGCTGGGCGTTACGAACAGCAACGTAAACCTGTTGGCGCGTTACACCGATCCGGAGAAGATAGAGAACATACGGTTAGCGCACAGGTTGCCGGACAAGCCGATAGGCATATTCAAAAAGCTCCCATCGTTCGGCTGGATGAAGAAGCGCCAGCCGGCGCCCAAGCCGATAAACCAAGCGTTTGCCCGGCAGGTTGCCAGCTACGCCGACAATATGAACGACGCGGTGAAGGAAAAGGCGAAAAAAGATGAAATCGTCACTCGCAAGGATGAGATGGTTTCCAACGTCACCCGCTCCATAGCGGACAGGTTGCGCGTGATGGAAGAGGCGGCAGGCTGATTATGGGCCAAAAACTTTTCGCAAGAAGCGCGATGCTGGCCATGCTGGCGGTGTTGCTTTCGGCTACGTTTACCCACGCGGCGGGGCTACCCACCATTTCCTTCGGTGTGGCAGAGGCCGGACAGCCCGACCAGGTAGCCACCAGCATGAAGATACTGATGGTGCTTACGGTACTCTCTCTGGCTCCGGCGCTTTTGATAATGGTCACATCGTTTGCCCGGATAGTCATAGTTCTGTCGTTCCTGCGGCAGGCGCTTGGCACCCAGCAGGTACCGCCGAACCAGATGATGATAGGGCTTTCGCTGTTCCTCACGTTTTTCGTGATGGCACCGACGTTCACCAAGATAAACGATGAAGCGTTACAGCCGTACATGAGCAACCAGATAAACCAGGATGTGGCGCTGGATCGCGGCCTCGCGCCGTTACGCAAGTTCATGCTACGGCAGACGCGCGAGAAAGACCTTGGGCTGTTCGTAAACCTGGCGCACCTCCCGCGCCCTAAAACGCTGGTAGACGTGCCGACCTATGTGATTATCCCGGCGTTTATCATCAGCGAACTGCGCACCGCCTTCCAGATAGGCTTCATGATTTACATCCCGTTCCTGGTGGTGGACATGGTAATAGCGTCCGTCCTTATGAGCATGGGCATGATGATGTTGCCCCCTGTAATGATATCGCTACCGTTCAAGCTGATGCTTTTCGTGTTGGTGGACGGTTGGTACCTGATAGTCGGTTCACTGGTAAAGAGTTTTAACTGAGCAAGCAAGGAGAAGGAAAATGACCCCGGAATTTATAGTGGACATGGCAAAAAGATCGCTTGAAGTTACGATAATGGTATCCGCCCCCATGCTCGGCTTCGGCCTTGTTATCGGCGTGGCCGTGAGTATATTCCAGGCGGTCACCTCCATACAGGAAATGACGCTTACCTTCATCCCCAAGATACTGGGGGTCATGGTTGCCGTTGTCCTGTTCTTCCCGTGGATGCTCCAGATACTCATGTCGTTCACGTCGGAAATATTCATGAATATCCCGCAATACGCAAAATGAACCTTTTCAATTTCGATGTCGTAGCGTTTACCGGCTTCATCCTGGTCTTTACACGGATGAGCGGGCTGATGTTCACGATGCCGATATTGGGCTCCAACACCATACCGTCGCACCTTAAAATAGGGCTGGCGGCAATCACGTCTTTTATCGTATTCACCGTTGCAAAGTTGCCACCTGTGGATGTGGGCATTCCCATGGGCCGGTTTGTGCTGATGCTGGCGGGCGAGATGGCGATAGGCCTTACGGTCGGGTTCGCCTCGCAGCTTCTTTTTTCGGCGGTGCAGTTTGCGGGCCAGATGGTCGGCTTCCAGATAGGGTTCGGGATAGTGAA
>JAHFEI010000358.1 GCA_023248615.1 Nitrospinales bacterium
TCCTTCATACCCGCGATGCCGCACACGATGGTGCAGAAAATGATCGGCCCGATCAGCATTTTAATGAGCTTGATAAAACCATCGCCAAGCGGCTTGAATTTCACACCCTGGCAGGGCGCAAAATGCCCGACGAGCACACCAAGAATCACCGCGACCACCACCTGGAAAAACAGATCGCGGTAGAACGGTTTCTTGCGACGCTTGGGGGAATGCCCGGCAGCGGTGGAAGCGGTGGGAGAGGCCATAATGTATAACCCTGATAATGAATTTCGGTAACTTCAGGCGGCACAATCTGCGCCGCGAGGCCATGCCAAATAACGATGCAAGTGCTTGATAAAGGGTGCTACTATGCGCATCCGGTTGTTGCCTGTCAAGAGATTCCCGTTCCGCCAGGGCTGTTCCGGGCGCGGGGTTGTACAGGGCATGGAGAAGAAAATGTGTACACTGCATCGCGTTTTTCCGCGATTGCAGATCTTCACCCCTTGTTTTTTCCCGAAGAAATTATTTTCTGCCCGATGATTGTTTACCTAAAGAACTGGAAAAACTGCATTTTTTATTTACTGCTTCCATCGCGGCAATAATACTACCATATTTTTATAATTTTCTTATTGCAATATTGTGTTTTAATGGTATGTATGCGCTATGTTGTTGCGTTTAACTTTTTTGGGAGTGTGTTATGGGTGTAGTTCTCATGGGTATTGCCGGCTTGATCTTCGGTGCGGGCGTAGGCATTTTCTAGCGTTCTCTATTTAAGAACCTGTTCATAGTCATACCAGATAATATTCTGTAAGAATATTATCTGGAAACACTATAGAATCTCACCTGGCTGAGGCGAAGGGAGAGCCCATAGCCTTTTCTGCCGCCGACATTATTAGCCTCCTCGCCGGGAGCGACGTGCGGAGGCAGGTGTGTCTGGATTCTTCTTTTTTCTTCCGTCGCCCGCGCTAGCTGCGTGGCGGCAATTGAACCGGATTAGTGCTCGTCCTCCAAGTAACTGCTTCACATCTTTTCCTGGAACGCACCGGGAGCCGTGCCGATCTTTTTGAGTGAGGTGTTGACACTTCCCTCCTCTCCCCCCACATTACCCCCATGACACACGATCCCAAAAACACCATCGCCTTCCAGGGTATCGCCGGGGCGCATTCGGATGCCGCCTGCAAGCACGCTTACCCCTATATGCACACGCTGCCCTGCCCTGCCTTTGAGGATGTGTTCGCGGCGGTGGAGGAAGGCCGGGCGGTACTGGCGCACATCCCCATCGAGAATTCCAGCGCAGGGAGAGTAGCAGAAGTGCATAACCTGCTGCCACACACCAAGCTGCACATTGTCGGCGAATATTTCCACAAGGTGCGGCATCATTTGCTGGGGCTGAAGGGCGCGAAGCTGGAGGATGTGAAAGCCGTCTATTCCCATCCGCAGGCACTCATGCAATGCCGCCTCTCCTGCCGGAAACTTGGGCTGGCACAGGAGCCTTATTTCGATACCGCCGCCGCCGCGCAGCAAATCGCGGAGTGGAAGGATAAAAGCAAGGCCGCGCTGGCTTCCGACCTCGCGGGGGAGCTTTATGGCCTGCAGATTCTGCAAGAAGATATGCAGGATAGCCCGAACAATACCACGCTGTTCGTGGCATTTGCGAAAGAGCCGGAGGAAATCAATTTTGCAAAGGAAAAACAGGTGCTCACCACCATGTTGTTCACCACGCGCAACATCGCGGCTGGGCTTTATAAGGCACTCGGCGGCTTCGCCACGAACGGCGTGAACCTGGTGAAGCTGGAAAGCTACATTCCGGATTACGCGGCGGGCACGGCGCAGTTTTTCATTACGTTCGAGGGATACCCGGAGGAAAAACGTGTGAGCCACGCGCTGGAGGAACTCGGCTTCTTCACGAAAAACGCCCGGTTGCTGGGGGTTTATCCAGCGGATGCGGTGCGGTATAAAGCCTGATAGGTTTTTTGCCCTTCCCGCAGCAGGGATTCAAGCGTTTCCTGCCTCAAATTATCAATAGCCATGCCTATGGCATTCACTGTATCTCTATAGTGCTGCATCGCTTTGGATACTTTCACGGAATTTGCAATGATCGTATCCGCCGCCTGCGTTGGCTCAACGGCAAGCAGGCATTTTGTAAAGCCCCTGAACCCTGCGCCAATCGCCAAATCATACTCTTGTGTTGTCATGCTATCCATCACGGGCGCGGCCACTAATAACGGGATCATGCGGGTGTAGACACATTCAGGATCCACAGGTTCAAGCGGTATTTCACTAGCCTCCTTACGTGCTTTCTTTCTCTGATCCTGTGCCGCCGCCAGATAGGCTTCTAGCTGCTGCGTTTCACGATGCATCACAAGCTGCGCAAGAGCATCCCATCGCTTCAAAAAATC
>JAHFEI010000065.1 GCA_023248615.1 Nitrospinales bacterium
CCGGTTCCAGCATATGCAAAAGCGCGGCTCTTGGAGCCCGTGCATTTTGTTGTGGCCGATTTTATATTTGATTGTCGGCAAAAAAATCATTGGCGGTATGGGCGGTAGGTTGCGCACTGCGGTAAGCGGCGGCGCGGCGTTGCCCCCGGAGATATGGAAGACGTTTGTTTCACTCGGCCTGCCGGTTATACAGGGGTATGGCATGACGGAGACAGGTCCCGTCCTTGCCGTAAACAAGGTGGATGACAATACGATGGGAAGCGTGGGGCCGTTCCTGCCCGGAGTGGAAGCGAAAATAGATTCCACCGGGGAACTGCTGGTGAAAGGGCCTATGGTTATGCATGGCTACTGGAATAACGAGGAAGCGACACGCGCCATAATACGCGATGGCTGGTTGCACACCGGCGATATAGGGGAGATACGGGAAGGGAAATTGTTCATCACGGACAGGCTGAAACAGATAATCGTAATGTCCAACGGCGAAAAGGTGCCGCCGGAAGCTGTGGAGAAGGCGATCCGCTCCATACCGCTTTTCAACAACGTCATGGTTGTGGGGGAAAAACGCCCATACCTCATTTTGGTGGCGGAGGTAAACGTGCAGCCGATGGAGGAGCTTGCCGCCAGCCTAGGCGTGGATACCGCCGGGGGGCGCCACCTGCAAGATGAAAAACTGAAAGCCCGCCTTGTCGAAATGATCAACGGGACGCTGAAGACTTTTCCCGCCTACGCGAAGGTACGCAAGGTGTTATTGGTCGCCGATGTGTGGTCGCCGGAACGCGGCATGGCCACCAACACAATGAAGATGCGCCGTAAGCCGATAGTGGAGCGCTACGCGGCGGAAATAGAAAAGCTGTACGCGCAGGATTGACCGCGCTTACTTTCGGCACCTACCGGTTTTAGTCCGCTGTCTGCCACGCCTACGACAATCCTCAATCCCCTCCCCGCATATTGGCCCTTGCGGGGTATGCCCGGGTCGGATTGTAAAATCAGTTCCGACCCTCCTTGGACATATAAGGGGAAAGTAATTTTAACTTCGGAATCGAGGCTTATTCGTAAATCAGCGCTCCACTATTTCCCGGTTATCACCTATGCTTTACGGATATGGACGGCACATTTTCTTTGGTTATAGATTCACTTGCTTTTGGCGGCGCCGGGGTTGGGCGGCACGGTGGCAAGGTGGTGTTTGTTCCCAGCGCATTTCCCGGCGATGAGGTGGTGGTGGCGGTTGTGCGCGACCACAAAAGTTATGCCGAAGCGCGGATAACAAAAATACAGGCCGCTTCCCCGCTGAGGCGCGAATCGCCATGCGCGTATGTGGATGATTGCGGCGGTTGCCCCTGGATGGGGCTGGACTATGCCGCGCAGTTGGAATGGAAACGGAAAATAATTTCCGACCAGTTTGCCCACATCGCAAAGATGCAGGTGGAGGTGGAAGCGGTTGCGCCTTCGCCAGCGGCTACCGGCTACCGCGCACTGGTGCGGCTGAAGGTAGGCACTGCTGGTGCGTTCCGCATAGGTTATTGCAAACCGAAGTCGCACGACATCGTACAGATAGGGCGGTGCGCCGTGGCAAGCGACACGATAAACGCCATGATTCCCGAAGTGCGCGGTTTTCTTTCGGGCAACCCGCAGTATGCGGCGTTCATAGATACCATGAAGTTCGAGAGCGGCTACCCGGCGCGAGGGGGCAGGGTGACGATAGACGCAACCGGAGTAATCCCCGGCGCCTATCTCGCCGGACTTTTAAAGGCGTGCCCTTCGGTGGCTGGCGTAGCCGCGATATACGGAAAGGATATCCGCAGCCAAGGAATGGTTAACCTGGAACTGGAGCTTGTGGCAGGGTTGAGCCTACAATACTGCCCCGGCGTTTTCGCCCAAATCAACCCGCAGGCCAATCTCGCATTGCTGGAAAAAGTGCGGCGGCTTTCCGGGCTGGAAGCGGGGGAAAGAGGGCTGGACCTTTTTTGCGGCATCGGCAACATCACATTTTCATTGGCGAAGGAAGGCGTGTTGATGACGGGTGTGGAGTTCTCGCAACAGTCGGTGGCAGACGCCAACGAAAATAAAAAACGGTTTGGCATGGATTCGGTTTCCTTCATACAGGGGGATGCGGGCAGGCATGCGCGGCTGATGGCGAAAGAGGGTAAAAAGTTCGCGGCGGTGATATTGGATCCGCCTCGCGGTGGCGCGGTGGGTATGGCGAAAGCGGTTTGCTCCCTGGCTGAGAAACGGATTGTTTACATCTCATGTTACCCACCTGCGTTGGCGCGTGATACGGTGGAGATGGTGAAGGAAGGTTTTAAACCTGTCTTTGTGGAGCCGGTCGACATGTTTCCACACACTTCGCACGTGGAGACAGTAGCTGTGTTTGAGCGCGCAAAGCCATGATGCATATCCTGCTTGCGGCCAACTACAACGACAGGGGAACTGCATATTGCGCCTACCTTGCCCTTAAGAGGTTTGGCCACAAGATTACCCTTATTTTCCCCGAAGACTGCGGTTGCGAAGACTGGGTGAAAATTTCCAGGGGGACACCGATTCCGGATTTTGTCAGTACGCTGGGGCAAAAACCGGACATTTACATGCAGGTGGAATGGGGCGCAAGCCATAAATGGTTTCCTGCCGGTATCGCGGAGTTGGATATGCCCACTGCGTTCTGGGCGTTGGATAACCACCTCAACTTCCGATGGCAAAAAGAGTATTGCGAGTTATTCGACTACGCATTTTTCACACAGTACGATTGGGCGGAAAAGGCCAAGCGTTACGGCATCGGAAACATATCATGGTTGCCGTACGCGGCGGATGAGCTGTTCCACAGGGATGCTGAATTGGAGCGGGATATAGAGGTGGGGTATGTTGGTTCCGTTACGGGGCAGAAGATGCCGTTTTTCGAAAGCCTGCGCCAAAGCGGGGTTGATTTGCAGACCAACGACCGGTATTTCACGCACGAGGAGGCGGGGCGATTTTACAGCCGGTGCAAAATCGTTTACAACATCTGCGCTAGGTTCGACCTGAACCACCGCACCTTCGAGGCCGCGCTTGCCGGTGCGCTAATGGTGGGGCAGGGGGTAATCGATAAGGGATTCTACAAAATCTTCACGCCGGGGGTGGATGCCGATATCCACGATTTTGACGATGCCCCACGGGTGATAAAGGGCTACCTCGCCGATGTGGAGAGGCTACGGCGTGTGGCGGCGGCAGGACAAAAGCTGGTGCGTGATGGGCATACCTACCGGCACCGCATGGGAAAAATGCTCAACGCCTGCTCCGGCGGCGTTACGCGGCGCAGGCTGGATATTGCGCACTCGCACTTGGCGCACCTCAAGATGGCCCTGGTTTTCGGCCATCCGCATTTCAGGATGAAGCCCGAAGCGGTGCGCGAAATGCGGCTCGCGCTTGGAAAGGATTTTGCGGGAACCATTTTTTACCTTTTGAAATATGGTATTTGGCGCATAAAGGAAAAAATCCAGAAGACAATTTGGGAAATGGGTAAACGCCCTGTTTGAACGTCGGGACACCACGCCCAATACGTCCAGTGCCTACAACGCGGCATCTCTTTTTTTAAAAAAATTGCATTCTTCCGGCAATCTGCCGATAAGATAGGCCGATGAAAATAGAGACTGCGGTAATAGGCGCTGGCCCGGCCGGGCTGGGTGCCGGGCATGCATTGGCGCAGGGTGACAAAAAATCGTGGCACATATTCGAGGCTACCGGGCGCGTTGGCGGGCTTGCCTCCAGCAGGGTGGATAAAAACGGTTTCACCTGGGATTTGGGTGGGCATGTAATTTTTTCCGCCAGCCCGTTGTTTAACGCGGTTGTGGATGCCGCGCTGGGAGCCGATGCACTGCGGCATACGCGCAAAAGTTTTATCCGCATGAGTGGGCGCTTCATTCCCTTCCCGTTGCAGAACAACATCCACCGGCTACCGCCGCGCATCATGCGCGAATGCCTGCGGGGATTGGTAGAGGCGCAGTCGGCGTTTGGCAAGCCGCAAAACTTTGAGCAGTGGATACCGCGCAACCTGGGCGCGGGCATAGCCAAACATTTCATGTTTCCCTACAACCGCAAGCTTTGGGCCTTTCCGCTAGACCAGATGGGCCATTGGTGGATAGATGGAAGGGTTGCCGTGCCGAGTGTGGAATCGATAAAAAAAGCGGTGGCAAGCGGGTCGGACGACCATTCATGGGGGCCAAATGCCGGATTTAGTTTTCCCCTGAGGGGCGGTACCGGTGGGCTTTTTGCCAACATCGCCCGCCCGTTTATAGGCAATGTCAGCTTGCGCCACGCCGCGCAAAAGATAGACGTTAAGAAAAAGAAAATCATCTTTTCCAACGGGACGACAGCCAGCTATGGCAGGCTTGTGACCACGGCGCCGCTGGACATGCTGGTGAAAGGTATCCTCAAGAATCCGCCGAAAGACGTGTTGGCCGCCGCAGGCAAACTGCGCTCCAACGGCGGTTGGGTGGTCGGCATCGGCATAAACCGTAAGGCGGATGCCGACCGTTGCTGGGTCTATTCGCCGGATAGCGGTGTGCCGTTTTATCGCGTCACCTATTTTTCCAACTATTCGCCGCTGAACGTGCCGCGTCCCGGCAAGCAGGCCTCGTTCATGTGCGAGATATCGTCCGGCCCGTTGCACAAGCGTAGCGGCGGCACGATAATTTCCGAAACGGTGGATGGCCTTATCCGTTGCGGGATAATGCGGGAGGGGGACAAAAAAATGATAGCGACAACGTGGAAGCTAAGGTTGCCATACCTGTATCCCATTCCCGCGTTGGGCAGGGACGAAGCGCTGGCGGTGATAGGCGATTATCTGTGCGCGCACGATATCGCCTCGGTAGGCCGCTTTGGCGGCTGGCGGTACGAAGAGGGAAATATGGACCACTCGTTCCTTGCCGGTTATTCCGCCGTGGGGTGGTAAAAGAAATTGCGGGTCAAATCTGGTACGCTGGCTTGAATATGGAAAACAAATTTTTTGAAGTGTTTTTTCGCGATGGGTCTTACGCGCTGGACTTTGGGTTCACCTCCGAGCATATACGGATTATCGGGGGGGCGATGGAGGAGGCCGGGTTCGGGCATGTTGAGATAGGGCACGGTTACGGGCTTGGCGCTACAAAAAAAGGCTATCCGGAGGCGGCAGAAACGGACGAGCAGTATCTGGCAACCGCCGCAAAGGTATTTAAAAATACCGCCTTCGGTGTGTTTTTCATTCCCGGAGTGGGGACGGTGGATGACATCAAAAAAGCGTCAGATTACGGAGCCGGTTTTATCAGCATAGGGCAAAACATCACGCATATAGAGCAAGCCGAGCAGGCGGTGGAGGTGTCTCGACATCTCGGACTGCATGTGTCCGTTTGCATGATGAAGGCGCACCTGTTGGTTGGGGACGAATATAAGAAAAAGGTCGCAACTATCCAGTCGTGGAAACCGGACTGCATTTGCATAATGGATTCTGCTGGAGCCATGACCCCTTCGGAAGTGAAACAACGCGTAGAAACAATACGGATGTTGGGCGCGGCGCGAGCCGGGTTTCATGGCCACGATAACCTGATGATGGCCACGGCAAATGCGCTGGCTGCGGCTGAAGGCGGAGCCGAGAGGCTGGATGTATCGCTGGGCGGGTTTGGGCGTAGCGCCGGAAATACCCGTACGGAGGTGCTTACCGCGCTTTTCCAGCGTTTGGGCCATGCGGTGCAACCGGGGATTGACGGGGTGGAAAAAGTGCTGGGAAGCGTGGAAAGGGCTGGAATTTCCATCCCCTCCAAGACAGGGATTACCGACCTGCTGTTGGGGCTTTACGGCCTCCATTCCTCCATATCAGAGATGCTGGATGAAACGGCAAAAAGCCACGGATTGGCAAAGGCCGCGCTTTATCGCGCGGTGGCGGCCAGCAACCCGGTAAATCCTACGAGACACGAAGTGGAGGAAGCGGCCTTGAAGTTGAAGGGTTAGGCTACCCGCCCGACGACTGCGGTGGGTGTGGGCTACCGGAAACTCTCCACCGCATCTTTCTCATTTTTAAAAACGCCTATTTTTTCCTTAAGCCTGGTGAACGTGAACAGGTCGTCTATATCCTGCGCCAGGTTCATAACCCTCATCACACCGGCTTTGGCGGCCACCTTCTTGGCGGCAAGCACCACGCGCCCAAGGCCGGAGCTGTTGATGAAGCCGACCTCATGGAAGTTGAGTAACAACTTGGTATGGTTCAGGCCGAGTTCATCCTCTATCGCCTTGGAGAAATCCTCCATGTCGCCAGGGGATTTGATATTACCCATAAGGTCAAGAATGGTAACATCGGCCACTGTGCGGGTTGCTATTTTCATATCTTCTTCTCTCCAAGGTACACTACTAACGTTTCTCTGAACATTCTCATCCTACTGCTTCTTAAAGTCAACAACCAGCAAAGTTACGTCGTCTGCAAGCGTTGCTCCCCCTGTGAACTTATCGAGGCTCGACAGCAGATGCGCGGTCATTTCGGCGGAGGATGAATCTTTCTCTCCTTTTACCACTTCAACCAGCTTTTTTTCTCCGAACATCAGCTTTTGCCCGTTGTTGCAGGCCTCCACTATGCCGTCGGTATAGATAACAAGCCTGTCGCCGCCCTTGAAAACGTACACGGAATCGTCAAACTTGTCGAAATCGAAAACCCCGACCAGCCCGCCGTTTATCTGGAGCATGGTCATTTCCCCTGTATTGCGGTTATGTACCAATGGCGGCGGATGCCCCGCGAGCGAATATTGCATCTCGCCGGTCTTAAGGTCCAGCACGCCGTAAAACAGGGTGACGAAAGAATCGTCCGGCGTAATCTTTGCCAGCGTGGTGTTGATGAGTTGCACGATGTAGCTGGGGGAGCTTATATGCTCGGCCATCACGGATACTATGGCTTTCACTATTGAAACGAGAAGCGCGGCGGACGAGCCGTGGCCGGATGCGTCCGCCATGAATATTCCCACGTGCCTGTTTGGCATCTCAAAAACGTCGTAGTAGTCGCCGCCGATATGGAGGCATGGGATGTAGGCGGCGTGGAAGTCCACCTCCGGATATTCCGGAAACTTTTCCGGCATCAGTTTTTGCTGTATGCGGCTTGCCAGCTTCAGGTCGACTTCGATGAAAGTGTTCTTCTCGCGCAGTTCCTTTGTCTTATCGAATACCGCCTTCTCCAGCCGTTCCTTTTCCTTGGTTTCCTCTACCCGGTACAGTTCCACGGAGGAGATGAAGTGGTTAAACGCTATCGCAAGTTGCCCTACCTCGTCATCGGCGTCGATGAGTATTCGGTCGTCGAACCTGTCATTCGCCACCAGCGTGTTTACCTGTTTTACGATGCTGGAGACGCGGCTCGCCATAATCCGGGTGATAAACATATAGGTGAGTATTGCGGTGGCGAGCAGGAGTGCGAAGGCGATGCCGAAAAACCAGGAGATATCCGTGAGTGTGCTCCGGTCGGCACTTGTCATTCCGAACGTAGCCATAAGCACCCCCCGGATGCGGTGGTCGGAGCCGTGGCACCCGTGGCACGCTGGCTCGTTGGCTATCGGGAGCATCAGGTAGGTTATGTTTCCGCCTCCATCCGTTTTTTTCGAGTAGACCTTTTCTTTCTCAGTCCTGACAACCTGCGCTAGAGTCGGGTCGTCGGGCGGTAGTACCTGCACTGGGTTTTTTAGCTGGCGGCGGAAGTGCTCTTCTCCCAAAAGCCTGTTCACCTTGCCAAGGGTTGCGCCGTCCGTGAAGGCCTCCACGCCGTCTGTGCGTATGATATGCAGTCCTTCCAAGTCGGGGATTCTTTTGTAGCTTTCCATGATGCTGGACATAATGTCCGCGTGGCCGGTGAGCATTACCGGTTTAAGCGTTTCGATGACGAAATGCTCCACTATCCCAGTCCTTTCCTCCTCAAACTCCGAAAGTAGCGAATGCTTGGTGTGGAGAAACATGGCACCAAGCGTACTCAGGGCGGCAGTGGAAAGGATGATTATGAAGACAACCGTCTTGCCCTTGAGCGTGGAGAAAAAACCTGGCTTTGGCACGGCTTACTTTTTAGGCTGGCTGGAAACGCGACAGATGGCGCGCGCGCCGTTTTTCTCATAAGCCAGATCATCCGCATAGAACCGAACCATCATAATCCCGCGCCCTTGCTCATCCAGCAGGTTCTCCTCGCTGAATTCACTGGGGAGGGATTCGAAACTGAAACCGGCTCCCTCATCCTCGACCGTCAGCCTGAGTTCCTTGTGGCTGATATCCGCTTCTACCTGCACCATCTTGGATGCGTCAAACCTGTTGCCGTGTTTTATGGCGTTCACCAAAAGCTCGTCTACAACCAGGGGAATGGCGAAATTTACCTTTTGCGCCGTGAATTCCATATCTTCGCACGCACGCATAACATGGTGGCTTATGGCAGGCACCATTTGCGGCTCGCTTGGCACCCGGTAGCGTAGCGATACGTTGGCGTACGGCATGACGCAGTGTTTCTCCGATGTCAGCCTCGGCAGGCGCAACGCCTTTTCCGCCACACTTATTATCGTTGCCTTGTTGAATGGTTTCGTAAGGAAATAGAAGGCCCCGCGGTTTAGCGCCTCCGTGGCTACATAAAAGTCACCGTGCGCGGTCAGCACTATTACCGGAATGGATGGATATAGCAGTTTTATCTTTTCCAAAAGCTCAAGGCCGTTCATGCCTGGCATAAGGATGTCTGTTACCACCAGGTCGATGTGGCGTTCCTTCAGTATGCGCAAAGCCTCGTCTCCGGAAGAGGCGGTAAACGTGCGCGTGTTTTCCTGGGTAAGTATCCGGCTGAGGATTTCCGTGACGTAAGGCTCGTCATCGACTACGAGGACGTTAAAAACATGTTCCAGGGTGGGGACAGTCTAGCAG
>JAHFEI010000359.1 GCA_023248615.1 Nitrospinales bacterium
AAATAGGTCATCCCGTATTTCCATACCATGCTTACCGGAAACGATGATTACTGGAATATGCCGGGTGACGGGATTGCCCTTGATTTTCTCCAGAAGTTCCAGCCCACCCATTACCGGCATTTCAACATCCGAAATTACCAGGTGCGGCATTTTTTCGGAAATGATTTCCAAGGCCGCCGCCCCGTCTTCCGCCTCAATGATGTCGGCGTTCATCCTGCTCAAGTCCATCTTCTGCAAAAGCCTGAACGCCACGTCGTCATCCACGATGAGTACCCTTGGGCGGACATACGGCAACTTAAGGCTGAACGTACACCCTTTGCCGATTTCGCAACTTGCGCTTAGTTCCCCGCCGTGCAGTTCCATGATGTCTTTCGCAAGCTGGAGGCCAAGGCCGGTGCCAACTTCGCCAATGCTCCCGGCCGTGGATATCTTCGCTCCCAGCTTGAATATTTTATCCAGCACTTCCGGTTTTATGCCGGGGCCGGTATCCTTTACGCAAATTGTCGTTTTGTCGCTATCTGCCATGGATATGGTTATGGTGTCACCCTTCTTGCAAAACTTGATTGCGTTGGTGATAAGGTTTTGGGCCACTTCCGCCAGGAGGGTTTTGTCCGCGTAGATGCGGCTGTTCCCGGGGATAGAATTTTTTATTTCTATTCCTTTTTGCTGGGCGGCGTAGGAATAGTCGGCAACCATTTTTGCGCCGATGTATTTCGCATCGAAGAACTGCATGTCCAGCTTTATCTGGCCTGTCCTGAGCCTGCTTAGGTTCAGCAACCCGTCGATAAGCTGTGCCATCTGCTTCCCGGAATCGATGGAGCGGTTCAGGATAAGTTTTGTCCCCTCGTTCAGCGGCTCGCCAATATCGTTCCTCACCAATTGCAGGAATCCGAGCATCGAGTTCAGCGGCGTTTTAAGGTCGTGGGAAACAAGCGACACAAACTTGTCTTTCAGTTTCGTCGCCTCCTCGGCTTGCTCCTTTGCGATTTGTAATTTCTCCTCTGTGTCTTTAAGCGCGGTAATGTCCGTTAAAAGCGCGAACGAGCCACTCTTCCTGCCCAATTTCCCCATGATGGTAGAGGTGCTTAGTATTACATCTATCTTTTTGCCACCCTTGACAACCAGCGTTACCTCGAACTTTATGTGGTTTTGGTTTTTCAACTGTGAAAGCTGTTCGGATAAAATCGCCATGTTTTCCCCATCCGCAAAATCGCCGGGAGATTTGTCCAGCAGTTCCTCGCGACCATATCCCAACATCCTGCACAGGGAGTCGTTCACCTCCGTTATCTTCATGTCGGAATCCAGCCACCAAAAACCCTCGCCCGTGGAATCCAAAACTCCCCTGTACCGTTCCTCGCTTTCCTTTAGGGCCTCCATCAGGTTTTTGCGTTCGGTAGTGTCCCTGGCCACGCAGTACACAATCCCTTCGGGAAGGTAAGGTACGGCAGACCATGCCATCCACTTGTACGAGCCGTCCTTGCACAGGTAGCGGTTCTCGAACCAGTCAATGGTGTTTCCCGCGATATTTTTTTCGAAGGCCGATATGGTACCCGCCCTGTCAATGGGATGCACATATTCTATGAACGGCCTGGAAAGTAATTCCTCTGCGGCATAGCCTAGTGTGCGTTCAAACGCCGGGTTTACAAGCTTAAAGTACCCATCCATTCCGACAATACACAGCATGTCCTGCGAAATTTGGAAGAACCTGTCCCTTTCCACCTCGGCTTTCTCTTTCGCCGTTATGTCCCGCTCGACCGTATAGATAACCGGTTTCTCGGCAATGGTAATCATCTTGGCGACAACTTCCACCAAAAACTTTGTGCCGTCTTTGCGCACATGCTCGATTTTAAACTGGGTCGCCGCGCCCGACCGGATGGCTACCGCCCTTTCGGGAGCGGTCTTTTTCCCCTCTTCCGTGAGCAGGATGGAAATCGGCTGGCCGATTAATTCCTCCCTGGTGTAGCCGTGCTTTTCAAATGCCGGGTCGCTGGCGTCCACTATTATATTTTGGCCGCCACTTGGCTCCAAAACGAGGATGTAATCCGTGGCCTGATGGAAAATCTGCCTAAACCGCGCTTCACTCTCCACCAGGCTGTGGTTCAGCCGCTCCAACTCCGTAGTGCGTTCCGACACAAGGCTTTCCATCCGTTTCCGCAGTTGGTCCAGCTCCAGGTGGGCGCGAACCCTGGCTAAAAGTTCGTCACCCTGAAAAGGCTTGGAGACGTAATCAACCGCGCCCAACTCGAACCCTTTCACCTTGTCGGCGTGGTCGGAGAGCGAGGTTAAAAAGATTACGGGAATGTCCCGCGTAATCTCATCCGCTTTCAGGAGCCGGCAAACCTCAAACCCGTCCATCCCCGGCATACGGATATC
>JAHFEI010000066.1 GCA_023248615.1 Nitrospinales bacterium
CCCAAAGCCCGGAAAGTGGCGTAGTACACCTTGCCGTTTCCGGCATCAATAACCGGAGAAACGGGCCGGGCGGGATTGCACAGGCGAGCCATCGCCTCCAGTGTGCTTACGCCCAGCACAGGCATGCCGGTAGCCAGCGCCATCCCTTCCACGGTGGCAAGCCCTATGCGGATTCCCGTAAAAGAGCCGGGGCCGGTGGCAACAGCAACGCAGGATAGGTTCGAGAGGGCAAGGCTATTGCGTGAAAGGATTTTTTCTACCATCTCAAGAAGAAGCCGCGAAAATGAAGACGGCGAGTCCGAGGTTATTTCGTCCACTACCTGTCCCGCGTTGACCAAAGCGACGCTCCCGACTTTAGAAGATGTATCTACCCCTAGTATCATCCGAGGCCATTCTAACACATTTGATGGGACCCCTGTTGACTATAGGGAGTATCCGGGAGGGGAGGTTACTTTAGGGTTTTCAGGTATTCCACGAACGCACAGTTGATGCACCCGGCCGGCGCACGGTGGCAGAAATCCTTGTAAACCTGTAGCAACGCCTGCTGGTGCCGGACAGAGCGTGCCGCGAAGCTGTTATCCCTGCCTATCATGTTGCGTTTCATGTAGTCTATTACGGCGTTTGACGCGGGGATGGGGAGCGAATGGTAAACCATTACCAAGCGGTGTTCCATTTTCGTGTCGTTAACCTGCCTGCACAGGCCGAGGAAAAAGGGGATAAGGCCATCGGCCACCAGTGATACCGCTTTATCTTTTCCCACCATTTTTTTTGGGTGGCGCGTCGGGCGCAGAAAAGCGTAGCGGTTGTTCCAGAAGGGGTCGGAAATGCCGGTGAACTTTTCCAGGAGGTTTTGCAGGAAGAATTTGGTTGTTGCGCTATCCGCCGGGGCGGGAAGCGCATCCAGCAGTTCGCGGTATGCCTCTACGGAGGAGCCATAAGCGGCTATGTGGGCGAATGCGGCTATCCTGCGGTCGGGGTAGTTCGCGGGGCGGCACCCGGCGAGCGGCCAGTCTTTTTTGTCGAATATCGGTTCCATGCCGTCCAGCTTTACATTTTCCAGTTGCGAGAGGTAGGCGGCAAGCTGGACATCTGCGCCTGTGTTGCCATCCGGGATGAGGCCCGATAGCCGGAAATAAGCGGCCTGGGCGCATAGGTGCGGGGGGATATCCGGGTTGGACTTTATTATCCTGTCCACCTCGGCCCGGTTGGCTACGGCGCCGATTTTGCCGAATTGCGCGTTAAACCTGGAGTACCCCATGCATTCAAACATCGTTTCGTACAGCACCTGGCCGGGATATTTTGCATCCATCCTGTCGATGATGCGGTTTGATTTGATAAGCATCCTGCCATCCCCCACCAGGTCTAGTAGCCTTGCTATTTCCGCAGGGTCGGTTTTCACGAGTATTTTGCGGCACGGCGCATGTCCTGCCCGGCTGGTGACGGGGCTTTGCGTAGATTCCAGTTCCTCATGCAACTCCTCTATCTGGTGCCGCATGTACAGGCCAAGTTCCAGTTCGGGGAGCTCTTTTCCTTTTTTTGTTTTTGCCGGTGGGGAGTTTGCCGCCCTTTCCACGCAGACGTGCAGGATGGTTCCGTTGTAAAGCGGGGAGAGGTGGTGCTTGTGTTCGTACCATTCCCGCGACATTTTGTGGATTTCCACGTCCCCCACAACTTTTTCCCCGCCTATCGTTATGACCGCGTTTTTGAAATCCGGCCCGGACGATTTGTTAAACCGCCCCGGGCTTACGATTTTTAGCGGTAGGCCTGCGGTGGTTTTCAATTCGCTACCATCGTACAGGCCGTTTCTCCACAGCAGTTGTATAAGGTGCTCGCTGAATTTCGGTTGCTTGAAGGGCAGGTACCTGTTTGCCGGGATTTCGGCGACGGTGAAGGAGCTTCCCGGCTCGCGCAGGCGCAAGTAGCCGGATGAAAATGCCAGTAGAGTTTCGGACGTCCCGCTTGCCGATTCTTCCTGGGACATTATGTCGCGGACTTCACAACACCAAGCGGCATTACGGTTTTGCGGCTGGCTGGCTCTCCGTCGCCGCCTCTTTTCGTCCGGCCA
This sequence comes from Nitrospinales bacterium, assembly GCA_023248615.1. Taxonomy (GTDB): domain Bacteria; phylum Nitrospinota_A; class UBA7883; order JACRGQ01; family JACRGQ01; genus JAHFEI01. Next base: position 2,066 of record JAHFEI010000066.1, read on the forward strand.
GCGGGATAGGGGGGTCAAATATCAAAAGTTGCTCCGGTGTGCATTTGAAGAAGCGGCAAAGCCTTTCCATGTTTTCCGTGGATGTGTTGCACCCTTTATGCGAGGCTATCCGCGCGAGTGTTTGGCGCGATATGCCGGTGTATCGCGATAGCAGGTCAAAAGTAAGCTTGCGGCCATATTCGACCTCCAGCTTCGCCATCATCTCTTTCAGCCTGAATTTAACCATCGGTTGCTGATGTTATTCCAGCAGGAGCACTTAAATCAAGGGGAGAAAAAGGGCGCTGGCAAACGGCGCGGTGACATAATCCGCAAAAGCGGTATAATGCCGGGCGATGGAGACGTTTCACGGTTGGGTTTCGTGGTTGGACGGCTACCTGTGGGGTGCGCCGATGCTTATCCTTTTGTTCGGCACCCACATCTTCCTCACCATTCGGCTGAAGTTCATACAAGTGTACACGCCGCTGGCAATAAAACTTTCCGTTGCCAAGGATGACGACAGCGAAGGCGATGTGAGCCAGTTTGGCGCGCTTACAACGGCCCTGGCCGCAACCATAGGTACCGGCAATATCGTGGGTGTGGCAACGGCCATAGCGTTGGGAGGTCCCGGAGCCGTGCTGTGGATGTGGCTTACCGGCATCTTCGGCATCGCCACGAAATATTCCGAGGCGTTACTGTCGGTCTATTACCGGGAGAAAACGTCCACCGGCGAGATGCTGGGCGGCCCGATGTACGCAATCGAAAAAGGGCTGGGGCAAAAATGGCTTGCCGCCATATTTTGCATCTTCACCTCTATTGCCGCATTCGGTATAGGCAACATGGTGCAGGCAAACTCCATAGCCACTCTTGTGAAGGAAACATTCGACATCTCGCCCTACGTCACTGGCGCGGTGGTGACGTTCTTGACGGCTATTGTCATATTGGGCGGGATAAAGTCCATAGCCGTCGTATGCGAAAAGCTGGTGCCGTTTATGGCGATTTTCTATGTTGCCGGATGCGCGGTGATACTTGTTTACAACGCATCCGCCATCGTGCCTGCGATTGCGCTCATTGTGAAATCCGCCTTCACTCCGCAGGCGGCGGGCGGAGGGTTTGCCGGAGCCACGATGATGATGGCGGCGCGGTATGGCATCTCGCGCGGGCTTTTCTCAAACGAATCGGGGCTTGGCTCTGCGCCTATAGTGGCGGCGGCGGCAAAAACCAAAAATCCCGTCCGACAGGCGCTGGTATCATCCACAGGCACGTTTTGGGATACGGTGGTTGTGTGCGCCATGACCGGGCTGGTACTGGTTACCACCATCATCAAGGCGCCAGAAGCGATGCAGGGGCTTCAAGGCTCGGCCCTGACCAAAGCGGCGTTCTCCTACATCCCCTATGTGGGGCCGACAGTACTTACGGTAGGGCTTTTGACATTCGTGTATTCCACCATCCTCGGGTGGTCTTACTATGGCGAACGGACAACCGAATACCTGTTTGGCAAAGGTTCGATACGGCCCTACCGCCTGTTATGGGTGGCCGCTGTTATGGTTGGCTCCATAATTCCGTTACCGCTGGTGTGGGACATGGCGGACGCGGCAAACGCACTTATGGCGATACCGAACCTTGTGTCGCTCATCCTCCTAAGCGGAGTTGTGGTGTCGCAGACCAGGAAGTACCTGTGGGACGAGGAACAGGAAGTTGTGGATATCGGGCAGGCCCAGCCTATCCCGGTACGGGAAGACGAGGAGTAAACCAGCCCCAACATGGCAACCGCCCCGGGCGGTTTCCATTAGGCATCCCGCAACAGGAAAGTAGCCTGTGGGCGATATATGGCTGGCGTAACAGGGCGTAATCTTGTCTTTACAAATGCATTCTTCTGATAGAATGTCGCCCTTATGGGAACCGGCGCGTTACACCCCTTGCGGCTTGTACTGGCGATGAGTTTTGCGCTGGTGTTCTCCTGCGCCGTCCCTGCGTTTTCCTACCAGCTTGTCTACCCCGAATCGCTATCCGACATAAAACAGGGGTTCGATTATGTGTACAACGAGGAGTACGAAAAGGCAGAGGATATTTTCCAGCGCTACATAAAAAAGTACCCGAACAATCCGGAAGGATATTTCTTTATGACGGGAAGGTATGCGGAACAGATAAACGCGTACCATGACAGTTCGCGTATGGACGACCTGCACAAGTGGGCCGATATTACCGTGAGAAAAGCGGAAGCGTACAACGCCCAACACCCAAACGACCCTGTGGGATATTTTTATATTGGGAATACCTATGGTTATCTGGGGTTGCTGGAGGCGCAGGAGCAACATCTTGTCCAGGCCTTCATGCTTTCCGTAAAAGCCAAAAAAAACCTGGAGAAGGCGTTGGAAATAACTCCCACACTGTACGATTGCCACTTCGGACTGGGGACGCTTTTTTACTACGCGAGCAGGAAACATGGGGAAGAAGGCGGGGTGGTGGGGTGGATTGTTAAAAAGTTCATCACCAACGATAAAGATTTACGCGCCGAAGGGATAATTATGTTGCGGAAAGCGGTATCAAACGGCGGTATAACTTCCGATGTGGCTTTCAGTTCCCTCATGTGGGTTTTAATTGCAGAGGGGAAGATTGACGAGGCATATCCTATGGCACAGGAAATGGCCCGCCGATGGCCCAAAGACAAACATGGCCAATGGGCTATGGGGCGCATACTCCTCTTGAGAGGCGAATGTGGCAAAGCCAGCGAGCATTTCGAGGCCGTGCGGCAAATGGTGCAGTGGCAAAATACGCCGCTTGAGAAGTTCCCGGAGATAGGTCTTGCAACGGAATTGACGGCGCTGTGCAAAAACCGGAACGACTGGGACAAGAAAAAAATCGATGTGGCTGTATACAAGCTCAGGCAGATGTTAAAACAAAATCCGAATATACGAATTGAATATGCGAACTCCAAAGGGGTTGTAAGGGACTGGTCTGCTATGCTGGAACGCATTGACAATCAAACTTTTATCGAATCCGGGGATAGGCACGATACAACCCACTAGCATTCTTTGGTTGCAACATATTGCGTTGACATGGTGGGCGGACTACTCATTTAGTGTTATACTGCGGTCAATTGGCGGGTAACTTGCTTAACCGGAGCCGGTTCTCGTATGTACTGGACAATTTTGGTGGCGGGCTATTGACACCTTTTAACAGGCACATGCCGCTGGTAGTTATCGGCGGCGGCGTAAGCGGCATTACGGTTGCCGTGGAAGCGGCGGCATCGGGTGTGGAAGTTGTGCTGGTAGAGGCCGGGCCTGTCCTTGGCGGTCGCATGCTTCGGACGCACCAGAATTACCCGAAGCTTAATTCCTCCTCCTCCGACCTTGAAATGCATCTCCGCCGTTTGCGCTCCAACCCCCGTATAACCGTTCTTACCAGTGCGGATGCGTTGTCCATTGATGGAGTACGTGGCAACTTCAAGGTGAAGGTGCGCCTGAATCCCCGTTATGTGAAGGATAACTGCACATCGTGCGACAAGTGTGCGCAGGTTTGCCCGGTGGAAATAGACGACCAGCACAACTACTCCATGCAAAAGACAAAGGCCATTTTCCGTATCCCCGGGACTGGAAATTCCCCGGCATATACCATTGACCGCAGTTCCTGCATGGGCGCGGAGTGCGGCAAGTGCGTGGAAGTGTGTGGCGATAGGGCGATAGACATGGATGAACAGCCAAAGGAGATTGTGCTGGCCTCCGGTAGCATTGTACTGGCTACGGGATGGGATCCGTATGATGCGGCAAAAATCATAAATTTGGGGTTTGGCAGGGTTCCAAACGTAATCAGCAACGTCATGATGGAGCGGTTGGTGGCGGCGGACGGCCCCACCGGCGGAAAGATATTGCGTCCCTCCGACAGGAAGGAGGCCAAGAATATTGCTTTTGTTCAGTGCGCCGGTTCCCGCGACCATGAACATCTCCCATACTGCTCCTCAATATGTTGTCTCGTTTCTCTCAAGCAGGCTACCTATGTGCGGGATGCGTATCCCGATTCCCGGATAACGGTCATATACACGGATATTACAAACCCGTGTCCCGGCAGGTACGACAAGTTCCTGGCCAAGGTGATAGATGACGACAAGATAAAGTACATGCAAGGGAAAGTAAGCATGATTAGCGAAGATGCGGATACCGATGGGGTGGCGTTGTCGGTAAATGCCTTGCGTGGTGTGGGGTGCGGGGTGCCAACCGAGATAAAGGCCGATATGGCGGTGTTGGCTACCGGTATGGTCCCGAAAATTCTTTCCAACGTCCTTAGGGAAGTGATGGTGCTGGATAAGCACGGGTTTATGAACCCGGAGTCGCAGCAAGAAGGTATATACATAACGGGTACGGCAAAGTTTCCGTTTGATGTAACCTCATCCATGCTGGATGCGACTGGCACGGCAATCCGCACCATCCAGCGCATAAGACAATAACCTTCCATCCGCCCCGTTTTTCCGCTTTACTATACGGATGATGCAAAGTGGAGTTTTTTAGCGATGGCGGTGAGGCTGTTTACCGAACTATTTAACAAGGATGCGCGCCATTTTATCTGGATGGCATTCGTAGCCGCCTTAATGGCTATGGGGTACGCCCACATGGCAAATCTTGGTTTCGGCAGGTCGATGTTCATGGACAGCTTGCGGGAGCACCTGCTGTTGTGCGCCGCCGGTTTTATGGCTGGCTGGGTGTTAAGGGATGCTGTAAGCGGCTATATCCGGGAGCTTTTTCTTTCCCCGTCGCGCTCCCTTGTCATATGGCCTGCCGCCGGTTATGTGCTGTTGCCGTTGCTTCTGATGGTGGTATTGCACCAGTTCCGGTATTTCCTTAACGATGGGCCTGCGAACATCTCCATGGGGTTAGGCCTGTTCATTAGCGGGATTATTTCCTCCAGAGTTGGCAAAGGTTTGGAGGTTGGCAAGGTGCCCGGGCTTGCAGAAGTGAAAATGGAGGATGAAAAGCTTTTGGCGTTGCTACGCACCGCCTACTCCGATTCGTGTTCCGCGCCCGTCCTTGTGGTGATTGCAGACGCACACAAAAGGCTGGGAAACAGTTTTAAGGCCGAGTTGGCGCAGGCCCTTTCCGAATCGTGCGAAAAGTGAGGGACTTTCGGGTACAGATGTTATAATCAGCGGATGCGTAGGTACAGGTTGCTTCTCGGCGTTTCGGCGGTTTTGCTTGGGTGTGGGGTCTCCTGGGCGTTTTCGCTGAATTCTGTTTTCCTTGTCGAGCGCCGGTTGGTGCATATCAGTGGCGCTGACACATATCCTACTCCAAGTTCGCCTCCACCATCGGCTCCCGCCCTATCCACCCCCGCAACCATATACCATACGCCGGACTCCAAGCCCGGTAGCGCGAAACCATACGGCCCGACCACCCAGCCGCAGTTCGCGCCACAATCCGCATCACCCAATGGCATCGGCTTTGGGTCGCATCCAAGGGCTTCGGGCGGCTCTTCCGGGCGTGTGGGGAGCGTGGCGATGGATGAAGGCGGGAAAAATGCCACAGTAACGGGTTCGGGCGGCAGGACTTTTACCGCCGAGAAGATGTTCGCCGGAGTGGACAACGAATTAAGGGTGGAAAGCGGCGGGGGCAGGGTGAACGTGCGGCTATCCCAGGTACAGTCCATAGAGTTCGGCGGGAGAAACATGGGAAGGCTGGACGTGAAAGTGAAACTTTCCACGGGGGATGAGCTATCGGGGACAATCTATTCTGGCGCCGTTTTCGAGTTTGTGTATTCCGGGCGCGTACAAGTCGCCCGCGCCGAAGAGTTGAATGCCGTTAACTTCAAACAGGAAGGGCAGTAAGGCTTTGGCTCCGGTAGTGCTTGGCATATCCGGCGCATCCGGCGCGATATACGGCAGGGAGATATTCGACAGGCTCTGTGCGGCCAAACTGGAAGTCCATCTCGTCATTACCCCCACAGCCTTGCAGATATTGCGCGATGAGCTTGACCTTACGCAGGAGTACTTCCTCAGGGATGGGGTGACGGTATTGGACAATAGCCGATACAATACGCCTGTGGCAAGCGGCTCGTTCCTTACAGCCGGGATGGTGGTAGCCCCGTGTAGCATGGGATGCTTGGCCAGGATTGCCGCAGGGGCTTCCACAGACCTGCTGGAAAGGGCGGCAGAGGTACACCTGAAGGAACGCCGGACGCTTATACTGCTTCCGCGTGAAACGCCATTGTCCGACATCCACCTGGAGAACATGCTGAGGTTGAGCCGCGCCGGGGCTACGATAATGCCCGCTATGCCGGCTTTCACCAACCGACCAAAATCCGTGGACGGCCTTGCCGCCTTCATCGCGGGGCGGGTTTTCGACCACCTTGGTATAAAGCAGGATTTTTCCCAGCGCTACGCCGGTTGATGGCACAGGTACAGATTCTCTTCCTTGGCTCTGGCACTTCAACCGGAGTCCCGATGATAGGATGCGCATGCCGCACTTGCACCTCGACTGATGGGAAAGACAACAGGACCAGGTCTTCGATACTTCTCCGTTGGAGCGGTGGGGAGACGCAACGGCAGGTATTGGTGGACGCATCTACCGACTTGCGCGCCCAATCGTTGCGCTTTGGCCTGAATCGCCTGGACGCGGTATTGTTCACCCACACGCATGCGGACCATGTGCTCGGCATAGACGAACTGAGGAGCTTCAACTTCATCCAGAAAGCGGAGATACCCTGTTACGGCTCGCCGGAAACGATGCTGTCTTTGCGGACACGCTTCGACTATATCTTTAAGGGCGTACCGTACGAGGGAGGAGGAATACCGCA
>JAHFEI010000067.1 GCA_023248615.1 Nitrospinales bacterium
CAGCTCTTTGGAAGCTGCATTCGTAGGTTCGAATCCTACCACCCCAACCAGGAACGGCCATTGGGCTTTTTTATAATGACAGGATTTGGATAGGAAAAATTATATGGTAGACAACCCGCTTTTGATTTCCGGACGATCGAACCGCCAGCTTTCCGAAGGGATAGCGACCGGGATGGATGTCCCATTGACAAAGTGCGATATCGTGAATTTTTCCGATGGGGAAATTTTTTGCCAGATAATGGAAAACATCCGGGGCGGCGATGTGTTTGTCATACAGTCCACCTGTCCACCCGTGAACGACCACCTCATGGAAATGCTTATAACCATAGATGCGGTAAAGCGCGCCTCTGCACGTCGCATTACCGCCGTTATCCCCTATTTCGGCTATGCCCGCCAGGACAGGAAGGTGCAAAGTCGCACGCCCATTACGGCTCGCCTTGTTTCCGACCTTATTTGCCAGGCGGGAGCCAACCGGGTGTTGTTTATGGACCTGCACGCAGGGCAGATACAAGGGTTCTTCGACAGGCCGGTTGACCACTTGTACGGCGCCCCGCTTATCGTGGATTATATACGGAAGACAGATTACAAGGATCTCATGATTATTTCGCCGGACGCAGGCGGCGTGGAGCGGGCGCGCGCTTACGCCAAAAGCCTCAACTGCGGCCTGGGCATCATAGACAAACGGCGCGAGGGGAAGAACGTGGCCAAGGTGATGCATATTATCGGCGATGTGAAAGATAAGGACGTGATGATAGTGGACGACATGGTGGATACGGCAGGGACGCTGACCGAGGCAGTAAATGCGCTGATAGAAGCCGGAGCCAATTCGGTGCAGGCATGCTGTAGCCATGCGGTGTTAAGCGGCAAGGCGCTGGAACGGCTGAACAACTCGCCGTTGACCAAGCTCATCTGCACAAATTCCATCGACCAGTCCGACCGGCTTGAAAAATGCCCCAAAATAGAAGTGTTAGACATCGCGCCGCTTTTCGCGGAGGCGATTGAACGGATACACCTTGAGAGGTCAGTCAGTAGCCTTTTTGAACATTGAACGGGAGAGAAGATAATGGAAACAGTTACCATAACAGTAGATAAGAGAACAGATTCCGGGAAGAAAGCTTCCGCCGCCCTGCGCAGGGCAGGCCGGATACCTTGCGTAATTTACGGGCTTGGGAAATCCGAAAAACTGGCGGTTAACTCCGCCGCGTTGAGCAAAGCGCTTTCCGGCCCCAGCGGCGCCCACGTCATAATCCAGTTGGAACTGGGCGACGGCAAGGGCGTACACAGTGCCATACTGAAGGAGCTCCAGTACCATCCAATCACCGACAGGCTGGTGCATGCCGACCTGATGGAGATAGACCTGAACAAGCCGATCCGCGTTAAACTGCCGCTCCATTTCGAAGGCGATGCAGTGGGCGTGAAGGTTAAGGGCGGAGAAATACGCGTACACATGAGGGACATGAATGTCGAGTGTATGCCATCGGTAATGCCGCAGTCGCTCAAGGTGAATATAGCGGAACTGGACCTGAACAAGGTGTGGCACGTTTCGGACATCAAGCTCCCCGAAGGGATTGTTACAAGGGAAGCGCAGGAATCGGCAGTTGTTTCCTGTATGACTATCAAGGAAATGAAGGAAGCACCCACAGCCGCCGCCGTTGATGCCGCCGCCCCAGCCACTACTGCTGCCGCACCTGCCGCCGCTGGCAAGGCCGCACCTGCCGCCGCTGGCAAGGCCGCACCTGCCGCTGGAGGCAAGGCTCCCGCCGCCGGTGGCAAGGCTCCCGCCGGGAAGAAGTAGCCTTACCGTGCCGTGAAACTTCTCATTGGCTTGGGCAATCCGGGTGGTAAGTACGCCCAGACCAGGCATAACGTGGGTTTCATGGCGCTGGACAGGCTTGGTCAGACCTTGGCTATCGCATTCAAGGAGGAGTTGTGCTTCTCCCTAGTGGTCAGGGGCACGGCGGAGTGTGGCGACGTAATGCTGGCAAAACCCCAGACTTTCATGAACCTGAGCGGAACGGCCGTTGCCGCCCTGATGAAAAAATTTTCCGTCAAGCTGGAAGATATTGTCGTGATGCACGACGATATAGATGTTCCGCTGGGGAAGGTCAGGGAGAAGGTCGGCGGAGGTTCCGCAGGCCATAACGGGATATCTTCGATTGCGGAAAAACTTGGGACACCGGAGTTTCGCAGGATACGGATAGGCGTAGGGAGGCCTCCTGAATGGATGGAGGCGGCGGACTATGTCCTGTCGCCTTTCGAGGAGAACGAGTTGTCCGTCATGGCCAGGGCTATTGATGATGCCTGCAAGCGTGCGCTGGTATTTGGTTGAGGATGGAACTCGATGCGTCGTTGGCGGTTGCCCATTTGCTTATCAGGTGCGATGTAACTAAACTCTACTGGAATGATGGTGGATATGGCTGAGAATAAGAAAAACCCGGCAATACTGGTCAAAATTGACGATATTGATCCGGAGATGGGTCTTGTGCTATCGATGCGCAAACCGTTCAGCTTCTTTTTTCCTGATGATGATGTGGTGGTTGGCGTGTCGGAAGTGGCTGTTGATGTCTCCATGACCAGGGGCGAGGATGATATTTTTGCGGCTGGCGTGGTGGCTGGCACCGTCCACCTGCAATGTAGCAGGTGCCTGGCGGAATTCGACCAAAGGGTCGAGGCGACGGTGGAGGCTCCGTTTTTCCCCAAGAGCCATGATATAACTGCGGGCGAGGAAGAACTGGAAGAAGATGAAGGAGACCTTAATATTTACGAAGGGGACACGTTGGACATTTTTCCAGTGTTGCACGACCAGTTGTTCCTTGCATTGCCGATAAAGCCGCTCTGCCGGGAGGATTGCAAAGGGCTGTGTCCGAAGTGTGGCGCTGATTTAAACGTGACTACGTGCGGTTGCCCCGCCGAAAAGGGCGAATCCAGGCTAGCCGTATTGCAAAAGCTTAAAGACAAACTTTAATTTAACCAGGAAAGGAAAACGATAATGCAGCCAAAGAAGAAAACTACGCAAAGGAAAAAAGGGTTCCGCCGGTCCCACGATGCCCTCAAGGCAACCGGGGTTATGACTTGTCCCCAGTGCCAGGAGCCGAAGCTTCCCCATCATGTCTGCCCAAGTTGCGGCATGTACGGCGATGCCGAGGTCATAAAGGTAGAAACGAAGTAAATGAGGATAGCCGTCGATGCCATGGGCGGCGACTACGCCCCCGGAGCAATCGTAGAGGGGGCGGTGCAGGCGGCCAGGGAACTGGATTGCCGTATTGCCCTGGTAGGCCGGCGCGAAGTTATCCAGGGGGAATTGGCGCGCCTGGGCGCGGCCAACCTCGCTATAGACATTATCCACGCGGCAGAGGTTGTGGAGATGGACGAATCCCCCTCGCTCGCTTTCCGTAAAAAGAAGGAATCCTCCATCATGGTGGGGGTGGAGCGCCTTAAAACTGGCGAGGTGGACGCCTTTGTCAGCGCCGGAAACACCGGCGCCGTGATGGCAACCAGCCTCCTCAAGCTCCGCACCATCCCGGGCATCAGCCGTGCGCCGATTGCCGTAATGCTTCCCACGTCAAAGGGGTGGAGCGTGCTTTTGGATGCGGGAGCCAACGTGGATTGCAAACCGCAAAACCTGCTGGAATTCGGGATTATGGGCTCTATCTACGCATCGTTCATATTGGACAACCCAAACCCCGTTGTGGCTATGCTTTCCATAGGCGAGGAGGAAGGCAAGGGGAACGAAGTCCTGCGCGAGGCTAGCGCACTTCTAAAAAGGAGTTCCATAAACTTCACCGGCAACATAGAGGCCAAGGAAGTTTATCGCGGCAATGCCGACGTAATAGTGTGCGACGGCTTCGTCGGCAACGTCTCGCTGAAGGTTAGCGAAAGCTTGGCGGAGATGATGGAAAAGGCGTTGCGCGACGTGTTCAGCACCAACTGGCGTAGCAAGCTTGCATACCTGCTGGTGCGCCCGTATTTCGCGGATTTCAAAAAAAGGGTAGACCACAGCGAATATGGCGGGGCGCCCCTTTTGGGCATCAATGGCACCGTGATTATTTCGCACGGCTCGTCCAAGGCCAAGTCGATAAAAAATGCAATCATCCAGGCGCAACGTTTCACGCAGATGGACATAATCACCAAGATACGGGCAGGTATGGAAAAAAACGCGGAGGTCTGCGCCGGTGCAAAGGAACCTCCGGCGGCGAAGGCCGCAGAGTAAGCCGCATTGAAAATCCAGATAGCGGGTACCGGGCGGTTCTTGCCGGAGAAGGTACTTACAAACGCCGACTTGGAAAAGCTGGTGGCAACTTCAAACCAGTGGATAATCGAACGTACCGGCATCCATGAGCGCAGGATAGCCGCCGAAGGCGTCTGCGCGTCCGACCTGGCTACTCCTGCGGCCCGCCAGGCGCTAGAAGCCGCAGGAATGAAACCGGAAGAGGTGGAACTTATAGTAGTCGGCACTTCCACGCCCGACATGAATTTCCCGTCCACCGCATGTTTTGTGCAATCGAAACTCGGCGCGGTGAAAGCCGTGGCATTCGATGTCCTGGCGGCCTGCTCCGGTTTCATATACGGGGTAAGTATCGCCAACAACTTCATAAAATCCGGCCAATGCAAAAACGCGCTGGTCATCGGCGCGGAGGTCTACTCCAGCATCATCAATTGGGAAGACCGCACAACCTGCGTGCTTTTTGGCGATGGCGCGGGCGCGGTGGTACTCAAAGCGGGGGAGGGGGAATCCGGCATCCTGTCCACCCATATTTTTTCCGATGGCTCGAAATCGGCAGACCTATACACCCCGGGCGGCGGTAGCGTAAACCGCTTCACGCCGGACCTGGTATCGGAAAAAAAGTATGCCCTTTGCATGAAGGGGAACAGCACCTTCAAGGTCGCGGTCAAATCGATGGCAGATGCGGCGCGTGTGGCGTTGGAGCAAAACGGGCTTACCGGTGCGGATATCAAAATTGTTATCCCGCACCAGGCGAACCTGCGGATTGTCTCCGCCGTTGCCAAACAGCTTGGGCTGGACGAAAGCCTTTTCTACATCAACCTCGACAGGTACGGCAATACCGCCGCCGCATCCATCCCCATAGCGCTGGACGAAGTGGTGCGTAACGGCAGGGCGGGCAAAGGAGACCTTGCGCTGATGGTCACATTCGGCGGCGGGTTTACGTGGGGTTCTGTACTTGTCCGCCTGTAGGGTTATGGGGATGCCAAGGCGCAGGGACTGGAAAGGGGAACCATGAAATTAAAAGTCTTGGTGGCCGACGACTCGAAAGTGGCGCAGATTATGATTGGTGAGGGGCTAAGCGACGATCTTTACTCAAAACGCACCGCCGTAAACGGGCAGGAGGCGCTGGATATTTATTACAAGTGGCAACCCGATATTGTCTTGTTGGACATAATGATGCCACTGGTCTCCGGCTATCTGGTGCTGAAGGAGATACGTGAGTACGAGAAAAAAGAGGGTACTCCCAAAAAAACGGGGGTCGTAATGCTTACCGCCCTTTCGGACAAAGAGAGCATAACGGACTGCCTGCGCATCGGCGTGCAGGGGTATGTGGTAAAGCCTTTCAAGCCCGGGGAGATAGCGCAAAGGGTGGAGGAGGCCCGCACCAAAATGGAAGCCGCCGCCAAACCCACGGAACAAAAATAATCCTCCACATGTCGGTTGTGGAGGGCAACGGAGTTACTGCTTTTCGGCCTCTTCGATTGCCAATATCGCCTCTTCCAGCGCGGCTTTCATTCCCTGTTCGCGCACTCCCGCTTCCTGCGGCGCGGGGGAGTATCGCGCGGCAATACACTTCCGCAAAACCGCAATTCCATTTTGCATTTTCGGCGCATCCTTTCCCAGCTTTTGGGAAATCTCTTCCGGCGTTACGGATGACGGCGGGATGTTGGACCTGTCCGAAATGTACTGCCTGATGGAGTGTTCCAGCGTTTCGTAGAACGCCGCCGTATCGCCCTGCGCCATCGCAGACTTCGCGCTTTTAAGTTTTTCCTCCGCCATGCTCCGGGCGCGGATTTGCCGCGCATAGCGTTGGTTGCGTAGCATCTGGTTGCGCCGTTGCATGTGTATCGCCGTTCCCGCCGCCACGATGAACAGCGTGAGGACGATTGCGGAAAAACCCGGTTTTTGGTAAAAAGGCTCCGTTTGCGGCTTGGCTGTTTGCGCCCGCTCGGCCAGCGGCGTCGGCGTTGCGGCTGGCGCGGAAGCTGGCGCGGTTGCGACATCCAGTTCCATAGGTTTAGTGGCAATGGTTTCGTATTTTCCGGCTTTCGGGTCGAAGTAGTTCAGGCCAAACCCTCCGATGGAAAGCTTCCCCTCTTTTTGCGGCACCAGCAGGTAGGTGTAGGCGCGGCTCCCCTCGCTTCCGTTCCCGGTGCGGGTGAAATTGTCCCTCGCTTCCGGCTCATACTTTTCCACCCCTGTCATTTGCGGCTCATGCGGGCGCGGGATGGATTGCAGGTTCCCGCTTCCTGAAACAGTCACAACCAGCGTAAGCGGCTTGCCTGCCACGGCAGTTTTTTCCAGCGCTTCTGCCTTGATGGAGAACCTGCCGACAAGGCCGGAAAAATCTTTCGGCTTTCCGTTTCCCGGTAGCGGCAACACCGCAAGCGCAAGAGTGTTGGAGTTTTTGCGTGTGGCCGCCGCCATAGGGTTGGGCTGGAAAAGCACCGCCCCGGCGGGGATAGTTACCGTGCCTGGTGATAGCGGGTACAAGAGCATGTACATTTCCGTCAGCTCGTATTCACGTCCCGCAAGCTTTGCAATTCCCGTCTTGTGCCGCTCTTTGTCAGGCGGGGTCTCCACCCAAAACCCTTTTATTTCCGGCGGCAAAAACTTCATGTCGGAAAAAACATCCGCCCCGCGATAAAAGGCCATGGTGTAGACGACCTCCTGCCCCACGTACACCTTGGTGGTGGATAGGCGCGAGTGCAGTATGAAATCGTCCTCGCGGTATTGCCTGCCGCCACCCGGCATATGCGGGGCAAAAGGGATGGAGAAAAATCCAGGCGGTGGTTGTGCCGCCCGCCCTCCGCCCGTGGATTGCACTGTCTCCACCTCAATGGTGTTGGAGAGGTACTTTTCGCCCTTCACCTCCACCCTTGCCCGCAACTTTGCCTTTGTCCCGGCTTTGCGCGGCCTAACCGTGTAAGTGTACGTCCTGGATGTGGTGATGTTCATATTCACGATGGAGACCTGCTCCCCGCTACTGGTGCCGACGATGTCGAAGTTTTCCATTCCTTCTATTTGCGGCTGGGAAACGGAGCCTAACCCGGAGCCGGATACCGATACCTCTACCGACAACGTATCGTCCACTCCCACGGTTTTTTTGTCGGCGGATATCGTCACCTGCGGCCCGTCTGCCGCATACGCCGCAACAGCGACCAGCATGAAAACGGCAAGTAGGAATGGAATTCGCTTCATCGGACGATTATAAGACCGTTTTCAGATTCGGCAAGCTTTCTGCCGTCGCCCCGCTATTATTTGTGCCGTGTGGCGGCAGGCAGGAGCGCTCACCGTGCTTTCAATCCCGTCCCGTCCCAAACCACGCCCTTTCAAAAATAAACAATTTTTTAAAGGGTTGCCGGGCGGAAATCGTGTACAATACGCACTTGTGCCGATGGAGGAGTACTCGGTTGCCGGAAGGGGATTGTGAAAAAATCCTCAAAAACCATTTGACATGGAGTCCGGTTATATATAACATCTCCTTTTCATTTTTACAGGAGCCGTGTTCGCGGAATACGGCATGTTTGGAAGTTAAGGCTAATTAGGAGGAATTTGGTGCCTACGATAAACCAGCTTGTGCGCCTCGGGCGGAGCAAGATAAAAGTTAAGACCAAAAGCCCGGCGCTGACAGAGTGCCCGCAAAGACGCGGCGTGTGTGTCCGTGTTTATACGGTTGCGCCGAAAAAGCCGAACTCGGCCCTTCGGAAGGTAGCACGCGTCCGGCTCACCAATTCCTATGAAGTGTCCTCGTACATACCCGGAGTAGGCCACAACCTGCAGGAACACGCGATAGTCCTTTTGCGCGGAGGCCGCGTTAAGGACCTTCCCGGCGTCAGGTATCACGTTGTGCGCGGTACGCTGGATACGCAGGGTGTTGAAGGTAGAAGACAAAGCCGTTCCAAATACGGCGCCAAACGGCCTAAAAAGTAGACAGGTGAGAATATGCCCCGTAGAAGACAAGTAGTAAAAAGGGAATTGCTTCCCGATCCGCTTTATAACGACGTCATTGTGACGAGGACTATCAACGCCATTATGCACATGGGACGCAAGAGCATCGCCGAGCGCATGTTCTACGGCGCGATGGATATCATAAAAGAGAAGACCGGCAAAGACGCCCTTCCTACTTACAAGAAGGCGATATCGAATGTGCGCCCGATGCTGGAAGTAAAATCCCGCAGGGTTGGCGGCGCGACATACCAGGTGCCGGTAGAAGTGCCGCCCGTAAGGCAGACCAGCCTTGCCGTCCGCTGGCTCGTCAGCATGGCACGCGCCCGGAATGAGCGTGGCCTTGCAAACCAGCTTGCTGCGGAAATAATGGACGCGTCCAACAACACAGGCGGCGCGGTGAAGAAAAAAGAAGACACACACAAGATGGCAGAGGCTAACAAGGCCTTCTCCCATTATCGCTGGTAAACAGGCAATAACATGGCAAGAGTAGTATCGCTAGATAAGACACGCAACATTGGGATTATTGCCCACATCGACGCGGGCAAGACCACAACTACGGAGCGTGTGCTATTTTACACCGGCGTAACGCACAAGATAGGCGAAGTGCACGATGGCACCGCCGTAATGGACTGGATGGAACAGG
>JAHFEI010000360.1 GCA_023248615.1 Nitrospinales bacterium
AAATATATGCGATCAGGCAATAATGTATTAACTGCGTATGATGCCAGTGAAGGGGCTTTATATGTGCTTTTTTGTGCTATTTTGGCACTTTCCCCGAAAGCTCCAAAGATTGCCGCAGTTGACAATCTTGATCAAGCGCTTAATCCCATATTGGTTAAAAACCTTATGGGATTGTTATGTAAATGGATTGTTAAAAATCCGGAGCAAAAGCAACTTCTATTTACCGCGCATAATCCATCAGTTTTGGACGGCCTGCCTTTGAATAACGATGCAGTCCGGCTATTTGCGGTAGATCGGAATAATAAAGGCCATACGATTGTAAAGCGGGTGGAAATTAATGAGGCGGTTCTCACGTTAAACCGGGAAAAAGGCTGGCCCTTATCGCGACTATGGGTTATGGGACATTTAGGAGGCGTCCCAAATGTCTAACATAAACGTTGCGCTAATTGCAGAGGGGCCTACAGATAAGGTATTTATTAAAGCAGCCTTGAACGCAATCCTTCAAGATAGACATTTCACTTTAAGCTCTCTTCAGCCTGATGAAAGTGTTGCTTTTGGTAGCATTGGTACCGGGTGGGGTGGAATTTATAAATGGTGCAAACAGCATACTTCGATTCCGAACCCACTTTTGGCCCCGTTTGATTTGATAATTCTACATATTGACGCAGATGTTGCTGGAAAAGAATATGCCGACATATCTATCAATGATGAACAAAATGATTTGCCTTGCGAATGCCCGTGCCCGCCTGCTGCTAGTTCTGTGGACAATTTGCGCACCGTTGTTTTGCGGTGGCTTGGTGTGCAAACAATAAATGATTTGCCTCCAAACGCAAAATGGGTTTTTTGCACTCCTTCAAAGTGCACCGAAGCGTGGTTTGTCGCTGCGGTATATGGAAGTAGAGCCGATTTAATGCCGCTAATAAACAACATTGAATGCAACCTTTCACTTGAAGGATGGTTATCAAGTAGGCCTATAACAGAGGGGCATAGATTGATAACCTCTGGAAAAAAACGTCCTGCTGTCTACCGTGAGAAAGGGCCACAAATCACTGAAAGCTGGGAAGCTGTTAAAAGTTTTTGTTCACAAGCAGATCGCTTTCACAACGAGGTGCTAACAATTGTACCGGCTTAAGATACTCTGTAAAGCTGTTACCTCTTCCGGACTTTCGCCGAAAGCCGCGACATCGAGGTAGCCTGTGAGCGACGATGCGCCGAAGTGGAACGGTAGAAGGCCGCGTCCCCGCGCCGCATTTAAAAGCCGGTCTTTGCCGCAGAGGGCGGCAAAGGCGGCGAACGTAAAACCGCGGGCGACCGGTATTTTGAATGAGCGCCAGCGCCCCGCCCCCGCCTTTTTCGCGGCGGCGATTACCGGCGTGCTGGTGTTTTCCCGCGCGTTTATTTCCGCTATGTAGGTGGCGTCTCCGGCGCTGATAAAATCGATGCCCAAAATTCCCCTGGCCCCCATCGAGGCGAGCCGCCGCACCGTTGCCTCCGCCAGCCGTTCCACGGCCGGGGGAATCCCCCCTCCCCCTTCGTTCCCCGTATGGGCGGTGCCTGACATGATCTGGCGGCTCGCGCCGAAAAATGCGGGCTCGCCGTCCGGCCCGATGGCGTACTGCACGTTCCAGCTTTCATCGATGGCGATAAACGGGGAGGCGAAGTAGCGGGTGATTATCCGGTTGCGCCCGATAATGCGCACCACCGGCGCGATGTCCCCTTCGCGTTCCAGCGTAAAGGTCTGCGAGCCGCCGCAGCTTTCGTTGCCGCGCACAAAGAGCTTGCCATGCTCCCTGAGCAGATTTCGCACCGGTTCGGCAAAGCGGGATGAGCGAACCTGCGTGCGGGGCGGCGCGGGGATATTCATATCCTCTTCCAGCCGCAGCAGAAAATACGCGGTGTTGAACATCCGGGTGAGGGCGGGATGCATCACCCGCTCCCGGGCTCCCAGGGTTTGTGCGATTTCCCATTCCTCTTCAAGGTGGATATAGAAGTTGGGAACGCCCGCACCGAGCTGTCCCGCAATTTCTTTCCCCAATATATCGGCGGCGAGATTGCCGCCGGCGCCGGGACAAAGGATGATCCGTTCCGTCCCCATTCCATTATCCATCAGGAAACGGAGGTACTCCGCCTCGGGCGCGGCGGCGAGGACGATGGCGTCTTCCGCCGCACACTGCAACAATGCGCGTTCGGCATAGGCTTTAAGCACGCGGCGGAACTGGGATGCGCGGTACGGCAGCGGCTTGAACACCTCGCGGCCGTGCGGCAAATGCACGGCGGGGATGAAAAGCCGGGACATCCTACTTGAAATCCTTTTTGTCCAGCCCGTACTGTTTCATTTTGCGGTAGAGCGTTTTCCG
>JAHFEI010000361.1 GCA_023248615.1 Nitrospinales bacterium
GGGCCTGTCAGGTTTGGGATAATTGGGAAAAACTTCCCCTAATAAAATATCCTTTCCGGCGCGTTCTGGGCCAATTAGATTAAAATCGGGGAGTTGTTCCCTGAAAACGCTAAACATCCTTTCGGTCAAGTCATATCCCTTTTTCCCCCTATCCCGATACTCCCATAACAAAGCACATAAGGCTTCATCAGGAACAGGCCGACTTTTGAAGCGTTCTTGCACTCCAACAATATTTCTAAAACCTGCACCAAAGGTATCGCATATTTTTTGAGCCGATGATTTCTTTTTAAGCATCTCTACCGGGGTTGCAGGACTGACGTATTTTCGGAACACACGGGAAAGTTGTATTCGAATCCATTGCTCTTTAACTTCTGAAATTGCTAAAAACAAATCTTTTGACGAATGTGCCGATGCCAATAACTGACCAAAAAGGACTAACACCGGCTTATAAAGTTCGCATGCGAGAGGCAGAATGTCAGGATAATATTCTCCGCTTGCCAGTGTTATCCAAGAACTACTCTCACCTTTATAGTCAGCGAAACATTTTTCTTTTTTCATCCGCAAAATTAGACCTCATAGCTGAAAATCCTCGCTACCAAAATTCAACGAGGTAATTATAACATGCGCTTAAGGAGCCTGTTTCTGCCAAAAACATTATCTTTCAGCCGACATTTCCCAGATGGCCTCCGTTTAACCACTATTCCGAAGTTGAATACCCCCGAAAAATACGTTGCAAAGTGCGCCCCGTCTTTATTCTTACACGGGGATTATCGATGTTCAGCAACTAAATCTACGTCTCCACTTGGGAAATACGGGATAGGGTTTAGAAATAGGGGTTCTTCCAGGAATTGGGCGGAGAGCAGGTAATGGATAATAAACCGCTAATATGCCCACTCCATACATCCATGCGGCACAACTACCGGTTTTGGTACGTCTCTTTAGGGCTACTTGGAGCGGGAAACGTCTATCATGCTGGTGTTGCCGAGGTATGTGGATTCCACCACTTGCGTTACGGTGGAAAGTTTGTGTACTAGGTCGCGGATACGCGCGGCTTGTGTGGAAATGGCGGCTACGCACTCGCCGACCTCGTGCGGGGAGAGCGACTGCCACTCGTTGAGTATTTCCGCGTTCCCCATGATGCCGGCCAGCGGGTTATTTATCTCGTGCTGTAGCGTCACCGCCATCGAAAGCACGGTGTGGAGTTGTTTTTTATCTACGAGTTCCTTTTCCAGTTCCTGTATCCTCAGCCTCGCCTTTATGCGGCTTAGCAGTTCGTCGGGATCGAACGGTTTGACTATGTAGTCATCCGCGCCTATATCCATCCCCTTTATCCTGTCTTCCATCTCCCGGCGGGCGGAAAGGATGATTACGGAGATGTACTTGGTTTCAGCCGATGATTTAATGATTTTGCAGACCTCGTAGCCGTCCATGCCGGGCATCATGATATCCAGCAGTACGATATCGGGCTTGTCTTCGGCGATTTTTTCCAGCGCCATTTCGCCGCTGGAGCAGTTCGTTATCTGGAAATCCCCCTTTTTGCGCAGGGTCATCTCCACCAGAAGACCTATGTTCGGGTCATCGTCCACTATCATTACCTTAGCCATTGTAACCCTTCCACATATGCCGGGCGTTCCATGCCTGGCAGTTTGTCATGGCGCCTTTGCGCCGGATTTGTACTGCTCTATTTTCCTGTACAGCTTCGGGCGGCTGATGCCCAGAACCCGCGATGCGCGGGATATGTTGCCGCCGCTCGCGCCCAGCACGTACAGGATATGCTCTTTTTCCACCTCGCCCATCGACATCAGGAGCCGCAGTTTGCTGTTTCTGTTTTTCTTTCCCAGCGAAAGCGGGATGTCTTTCGTCTGGATGGTGTTTTTTGTGGATAGTAGCACCGCCCGTTCCACGACATTGCAAAGTTCGCGGATATTACCGGGCCAATCGTACTTCAACATCGCGTTTATCGCCTTTACCGAGATTTTTTTTTCCTGGCTCTCCGTATTGTTTTGTTGCATCAACTGCGAAACGATATCTTCGATATCCTCCTTGCGCTCCCGGAGCGGCGGGATGCTAAGCGTTATCACGCTCAGGCGGTAGTACAAGTCCTCCCGCAAGCTTTTTTTAAGCACCATGTCCCGCAGGTCGCTTTGGGTGGAGGCGATTATCCGCACATCCACGCGGATATCCATATTTCCACCCACGTGCTGGAAAGACCCGGTTTCCAGGAAGCGGTGCAATTTCACCTGCGTTGCCGGATGGAGTTACTCAACGTTTTCCAGCAAAAGGGTGCCGCCATCGGCTATTTCCAGCCATCCCTCCCTGCTGGTAGATGCCCCGGCGAAAGCGTCCCTCTCGT
>JAHFEI010000068.1 GCA_023248615.1 Nitrospinales bacterium
TCGCATTTTCAACACCTCCTGCAAGAATTCCGTCCGTTTCATAAAACGCCCCCTTTTGCGTCTTATTAAACCGGACAACTCATGTGCTCCCGCACAGGACAATTGATGTGCTCGCAACACGCCCGGGTTTTTTCATTTGTTATTATCTTAATGTTGGGTACAATAACCCCAATGTCCGTTTAGCGTGGGTGCAGAGGGTATTTTTACGGTATCACAATAGGGGGTTACTTTGGGCGATGGCAGGCCTGTTGTAGTTGTAGACGACGAGTTCTACGTTACAAAAGCGATATCATATCTCTTGCAGGAAGACGGCCTAAGGTGCATAACCACGAACAATGCGGATGACGCTATTGGACTGGTGGAAAAGGAAAACCCGCTTGTGGTGATTTTGGATGTGAATATGCCGCAGGTGAACGGATTTGCCATTTGCAAAAAACTGAGGGAAAACCCGAAGAACGACGATATTGCAATAGTGATGCTTACTGCGCGTGGTCAGCAGGAAGATGTTGATATGAGCAAAAAGCTGGGCGCGACGGATTACGTCCTTAAGCCTTTTAACCCAATAGACCTGCGGGACAAAATAAAAGCCATCTACAGCGCCCGCAACGTATAACCCGGCTTTCCCGGCAGGGTGTTGAAAAACCTGGAATCTTGTCATCCCTAATTATCTACGGATGCAATGATTCCATGCGCATGACTGGGCAGTTTATCCTCGATTCCGAAGACAGGAATTCAAAATACCCCAAAACAATTTATAAATATGCCTGATTTGGATATTTTCAAAAGAATAATTTGGTACAGGGCTGATATCAAAATTAATTTCCTCCCCTTGAAAGGGGAGGCGCAGGTGGGGTTGAGGAACCTCCCCTTCATCCCCTCCTTGCGAAGGAGGGGAAAGTAATTTTAACTTCGGAATCGAGGTTTATTCCCACTCCACAATCTTTATTTCCCCATCCGGGGCATTTACTGGAAAAATTCCTTTACAGCCTTTCCCGAGCAGTCGCATATTTGGCGCACGGGGCGGGGCGGATGGTAGAATTTTCCTGCCCATGGAGATAAAAAGGTTTCGCCGCCCTTCCATAGAATTCGCGCTCGCGCTCATGGGCGGCATCCTCGTCTTCCGGCAGGGGTGGCCGCCCCCGGTATCGGCGCTTGCCGTTACCGCCGTGGCGGTGTTGCTTATCGCGCTTTCCGCCCTGCCGCTTAAAGCAAGGCCGTTGCTGGCGCTGTTTGCCGTTGCCGGATTTTTGGCCCTGCACCGCGCAGATGCGGCGTTCGACGCCAGCGACCATATCAGCCGGTTCCTCCCGGCGAAAAAGGCGGTTCTCTCCGGCACGGTGCGCACCCCCATAGACTACTTTCCGCACGGCTACCGGTTCGGGCTGGCGGCGGAAAAGCTTGATGGCAGGCCAGTATCCGGGCTGGTGCAGGTAAGCGTATACAAGGGCGATGCACCGCCGCCGCTACCCGGCGACCAGGTGGAGCTTTCCGATGTCGGCGTAAAACCGGTGATAGGCTTCCGCAATTTCGATGGCTTCGACTACGAGCGGTTTATGAAAGACAGGGGAGTGGCCGGGCGCGCCAACCTGCGCCGTGTGGAGGATATGCGCGTGAAGCAGGCCGCAAGCCACTGGCGGGCCGAAACATTTTGCGAAATCCTGCGGAGGGATATCCACGGTTTCATACTAAAAGAATTCCCGGAAAACGAACGCGCCTCCGCATCGGCAATGACTGTAGGCATAACCGGCGGGCTGGATAAGCAACTACGGCGCAACTACGCGGTGGCGGGTATAGCCCACCTGCTGGCGGTTTCGGGCTTGCATGTCGGCTTCATCAGCGCCATTGCGTACCTGCTGTTCCACTACGCATCTTTTTACGCGCTGTACCTGTTGCGCCGGCGCTGGACAGAAGCTGGCATACACCGAAAGGTCGCCGCGTTTTTGTGCATCATCGCGGTTTTTGTTTTCGTGCTTACGGCGGGCGCCAGCGTTTCTTCGCAAAGGGCGGGGATAATGGCGGCGGTCTTTTTCCTCTCGATGGTCGCAGGAAGGGAGGGGGAACTGCTGAACTCGCTGGCACTTTCCGCCATCGTGGTACTACTGCTGGATCCGGCGGCGCTTTTCAGTGCATCGTTCATACTCTCGTACCTGGCGGTGCTTGCCATTGCCCTGCTGTTTATGCGCGAGAAGGAGGAGCCGGAAGGCGCGGCGGACAAGCTGGCGGCGCTGGAAAAACCTACTGTGTTTAAGCGCATAAAACGGTCTGCTATCGAAACGGTAAAAATATCGCTCGCAGTAAGCGCCATCACCGCCCCCGCGCTTATGGCCATTTTCAACGAGACGCAGGGCGGCGGTATACTGACGAACCTTATTGCCATCCCACTGGCGGCGTTTGCCGTGCCGTCCGTGTTCATCGCCGCCGCGCTGGGTTGGGTGTGGCTACCTCTGGGAGAAACGCTGGGCTGGTTTTCCTCGTTCGCGTTTTGGGGGATAAATTTCGCCGCGCGGTTTTTCGGCTCGTCCTCCCTCTTCACTTTTGCGGGCCCCGCCCCGGCGGCTTGGCTGGTGTGTTTGTTCTACTGTGTTTACGCCCTATGGGTGGTGCGGCATCGGCTTTTTCCCGTTTCGGCGGCCCTGCTTTGCGTTGCCATCGCGTTTTTCTACTGGCCACAGGATAGGCAGTATACCGAGTTGCGTTTTATAGATGTGGGGCAAGGAGATGCAACACTGGTGATGCTAAAAGACGGCACGAACATACTGGTAGATGGCGGGGTGCGGTTCGGCAATTTCGACGCCGGGGAGCTTGCGGTATTGCCGGAGCTTCGGCGTTTGGGGATACGCAAGCTGGATGCGGTGATAGCTACCCACGGCGATATGGACCATGTGGGCGGGCTTTCCGCCGTGATGAAAGGGGTGCGCGTACTGCGCTATATGGATAACGGCGAACCGCACCGGGCGCTGGATGTGCTACGCAAAATCGCGGATAGCCGGGGCATCTCCTGCTTTGTGCTACACGGCGGGCGCAACCTGCCGCTCTCTCGCAACGCGGTGTTGTCGGTGTTGCATCCGTCGTCGCAGTTTATCCAGGAGTACCCGGACAGCAAGAACAACAACCTCTCGCTCATGCTGATGTTGCAAACGGAGGGGAAAAGGATACTGCTACCGGCCGATAACGAAAAGCAGGCGGAAAAATACCTGCTGGCGGAAGGGGCAAATTTAAAGGCGGACGTGCTGAAGGTGGCGCACCACGGCTCTGGCGGCTCCACTACTCCCGATTTTCTGGAGGCGGTATCGCCGCGAGTGGCAATCATCAGCGTGGGGCGGATGAACGCGTACCACATGCCGGCAAAAAGGACTATGGCAACGCTTGGCGAACATCCGATAGACGTGTACCAGACAAAAGAGCAGGGCGAAGTGTCGCTTACCCTGCGTGACGGCAAGTTTTTTGTGAAGACGTATACGGAGCCGGACGGCGAACGGGATTATTGACGGACGCCTATTCCAGCGAGACCCTCATGCGGTTCAATTCATCCGCCATGTTTTTAAGCGATGCTGAAAAATTCTTCTCCATCCTTTTGAGTACAAAAAGGAGCAGTAGCTGTATCACCACGAAAAAAATCTTCCGGATGAAAATAAAGACAAGCCCCAAAAACATGTTGATGCCGGAAAGGATAACGATGGCCATCTGCGCCAGCGTGGTGTATCCGTGATACGCGAGAAGATAGTAGTGCGCCACAAACCCGGCCGCGCCAAGCGCCAGCAGGTACCAGCCGAAAAGGGTAACGGGTAGCAACAACTTCTTCATGCCTCTATACTAACCACGGCGGCGCTTTTTGTCCTGCTTTCTTTTGTGCAAAGCAAAACCCCGAATGGGCAATAACCACAAAAACACACGAGGTACGTAGCGGAAACAGGAATGTTTACGCTACCAACGAGGAGCCCAAATTGGACTCGGAATTGAGAGCGAACGATCCCAGTGTAGGACTCAGTTCCCCGTGCGCCGGACGATAAGGGATATCCCTTCTTTCCTTACCACCGTTATCCGTTCACCTTTCGCCGCCTCTCCCTGCTCCATGCTGGCTTGCCATATCTCACCATCCAGGTCCACCTGTCCGGCGGGCTTCAAATCCGAGAGCGCCATCCCCTCCAGCCCTATCAATCCCTCTACGCCGGTAGGCACCTTTTTCGGCTTGAAAAAAATCCCATACCCCACCACGGCAAAAAACAGCCCTCCCATGATAACGGCTATCGGGATGATGGCGGTTATCTGCACACGCATGTATTGCGCGGGGGCGTCTATAAGCATCGTCCCGCCCATGACTATCGCCACAATGCCTCCGAGGGTAAGCGCACCGTGGCTGGTGACAAATAGCTCCGCCACGAACATAAGCACCCCAAGCAGTAGCAACAATATGGCGGCGTAATTTACGGGCAGGGATTGCATGGCGTAAAAGCCGAGTATCAGGCAGATGCCGCCGATTACGCCGGGCAAAATAACGCCGGGGTTTGCCAGCTCGAAAAATATCCCATAAAAACCAAGCATCAGCAGGATGTAGGCGATGGTCGGATCGGAAATGGCGTTCAGTATTTTATGCCGTTGCGTCATATCCGTGTAGGTGGTGTGCGGAGAGCCAAGCCGTAAGGTAATCTCCGCGCCGCCCGTTTTTATCTTCCGCCCATCGGCCTGCTTAAGGAGGTCGTCCAAGTCTTTCGCTATTATGTCCGTTACCTTTTGCCCCAGCGCATCCTGCTCGCCCAGGCTTACGCTGGTGCGCACCGCCTTCTCCGCCCATTCGGCGTTGCGCCCTCGCTCCACGGCAAGCGATTTTATGTACGCCGCCGCATCGTTTTCCACTTTCTTGCCCATTGTTTCGTCCATCTTCTGCCCCAGGTTTACTGGGTGGGCAGAACCTTGGCTGGTGCCGGGCGCCATGGCGGAAAGGTGCGCCGCCATGGCTATAAACGTGCCTGCGCTGGCGGCACGGGAGCCGGATGGCGCCACATAAACCGCCACCGGTATCTTGGAGGCCATTATCTCTTTCACGATTATGCGCATGGAGGTATCCAGCCCGCCGGGGGTATCCAGCATTATCACTATCAGGTCCGCCGATTTTCCGCCGTTTATGCTCGCTATGCCCCCGCCCAGATATTCCGCCGCACCGGGGTTTATTACCCCATTGAACCGTAAAACATTAATTTCGGACGGAAATGAGGGGGTGCAAAACAGGATAAGCATGGAAAAGGACGCCACCAAAACTCTTAAAACGCGCATGGTGCGGTTTTCTCCGTCACACGGGAAAAGATTCTTTTAATAACCCAGACCGGATTAACAGTTGAATGCCACACCCGAATTATATATCATCCTTACTTCGTATCCCTAGTGCCGACGTGGTGGAATTGGTAGACACACCGTCTTGAGGGGGCGGCGGCGCGAGCTGTGCCAGTTCGAATCTGGCCGTCGGCACCATTTTTACCGTTCTACCTTACGGATATCATCAGCCTTATCGGCAACGCCGGAAGGGTGGGCTTCGGGCTGTAGTTCGCGGTTGGTGATGCCCCAGCGCGATTACCGAAAGTTCACCCCGGGAAAGGGCAAGCCGCCTAAGCAAAGTTCTCCATGTTGCAGGTCAATGCGACTGGCTCTCAAAAAAAATAAAAAAGTGGTTTAGGAAAAAGAGCTAGAGAGAACCTACCACCTGCTCCTTTCCTGTAGGTAGGTTTATTGCCTCCAGCAGCCCCAATTGTAAAAACTCCCCCGAAAGGGGTTGTTGTTTTCGCCCGTTCTGGTAGCCTTGGCATCAGGATTTATGATTAAGAAGGATTGGTAGTCGAATTTTCCCACATATGTGGCAAGACAGTGCTACACTCAAGTTGAGGAGGCGAAGCCCCGATAAGTACTATAGTTAGGTTTTTTAGAGTCCAGCGTACTAAACATGAGTTTGGAAAAAACAAGTTGCATTTTTTTAGGTGGCTTGGTAGCCTGTAAATCGGCGCCAACTAGTGTAGAGTCTGTTGTTGAAATTCTGTGTAGGGAAGAGTTAATTATGTTGTTTTTAGACGGGACAGGCGGCTTCATTTAATCTCTCTGGTAGCATTTATGGGGTGACGTTCTGTCACCCCCCTTTTTAATTAGAAAACATACCTCACATATTTCTTACTATCTTTTGGCCTATCATGGTAGGATTCCTCCGAGTATTGAATATCAAAAAAGGAGGGGGGGTGCCCAAAAAATCTATCCGAGCTAGGTATGATATGGTAGAAGATGATGTTAATACTTTCTATAAGAATCACAAAAGAGAGATGTCTGATCTTGAAGGACTCTTGATGGAAATGCGAGACACAGAAAATGTTCCCATCTACCTTACCCGAAGCCGGATGAAAAAGGCGGAGAGCGTATTTTTGAAACTTAAAAGAAAAAAGGGTAAATACGCTAATGGTATGAAGGATATGAAGGATTTATTTGGAGTGCGTGTAATTACCCTTTTTGAAGAAGACGTTTTTTCGGTATTTGAAAGGATATTAAGGAAGATTTATAAGAACACACCTCCTGATGAGCGTTGGAAAAAATACAGCGTACAAGCTGTGAAAGTCTATAATTTCCCAGGACGGGAGATATCAATCAGGGAAACAATTGACAGCTATAATCCCGCTACCAAATTTGATCCCAATGAAGAAATGAAAAAGCCCTCCGGCTACAGTTCAATCCACCTTGAAATAATTTGCAAAACAGCAAGTAAAGATATTGCAATCGAAGTGCAACTTCGGACTATGTTACAAAACGTGTGGGGGGAGATCGAGCATACCCTGAGCTACAAGCAAGGGGACATCCATCCACATCTTAAAAGGAGTTTCCAATTATTGGCATCAGAATTGGGCAAGTCGGATCAAATGCTCAATCACCTTAAAAACATTGCTGAAAGTGAGCAGGTAAGAAAAAGCCTCTATAGTGATGCGCTTGTGCCAAAGTGGTATTTCACATACAACGAAGACGTGCCGCTTACATTTTCCAGAGATCTGGAGTTAAAAAAAGCATTCAATAATTACTCCAAGGAAACTTACGCGAAGCTTGTTAAAAACCGAGAAAAAGCGACGCCCACGGAAATGAGACAACGCGTTATTGTTTTGCAGAGGACATTCGATGAGTTGAAAAACAGAATCAGCCAATATGACCCCGATAATCCGGACATTAAATACTGGATTGAAATGGAAAAAGCGTATTATGAGGCATATTTGAATGGCGAGACAGGCCGAAAAAAGGCTGTGGCTATTTATAATGCAATGATTCACGCGCACGGTGAAAAGTATTTTGTTCCCTATTACCGGTTGGGAGAGATACATTTAATGGGTACAGAAAAAGATGGTGTTCTGAATGCAGTAAAAAACTTTGATACATGCGAAGGAATTCTTGAAAAATGTGGGCAGAAAAGCGTTAACTCCTATCTGGTAATTGGGGCACTTCACTCGGCATACACCCTGCTAGGTAAAGAATATCTCAACGTAGCCCAAACACTTTTTGTGGAGGGTGAACGAATCCTCAATGCCAAAAAAGATGATAATTTCTTTACGACATTCGTGCATTATGTTTTTAACAATAACGGGTGTTGGCTTCATCTGCTTTTGTGTGCTTACTTAACGGAAGGTTCCAAAAAGAAGGAAGCTGACCAAGCGTTTAAAAAGGCAAAGACATATTTTGATCGTCTTCTACCTGCGGACAATGAAATGGGGGACGAAATCAATAGTAACTTTTGCGATACCATTGCGTGGTTTTATTATCAAAGCTATTTACGCTCTGGGGACACCAAGCAGCTAACAGAAGCGTATAATTTCTCCAAGAAATGCCATAGTAAATTAAACATGGCACACTACCCTTACTTGAGCATTAAATTGCAGGAAATGCACGCAGAGGAGATATTGCTTGAGTATGGAAAGGTGATCAGCTTGAACGCGGGTAGCTGAACTTACTAAAGATAACCGGGTTAGTTTCGGAGCATGATTCAGCCCTTGGGCCTGAGAGTACTGACCAAAAAGTCTCAAGGTGCAAAGAAGGGTAGCAAGGGGCACAAACGCCAGCGGAATAGAAAGTTCGCTCCAGCGCCAGATGCCCAGTTTCACAAAAACGTGGCGCAGGTAGTCCTTCCCCTTTGGCAGGAATGAGAAAAGAAATGGGGAGATCCGGGGAATGAAGAGCTAAAATACAGGCAGTGAAGAAAATTATTGGGATTGCACTCTCGCTTGCTTTAATTTTGGGGATGGCAAATCCATCCTACTCGGAAAATATGGGTAAAAGTATGCCGAACAATGCGCCGCACCAAAACCTGGAGAAAGCAACATTCGCTGGCGGTTGCTTCTGGTGCATGCAATCCGTTTTTGACGGACTCAAGGGCGTGGCCTCCACCACCGTGGGCTACACGGGAGGCCACAAGCCAAACCCGACTTACGAGGAGGTCTCCACCGGCTCCACAGGCCACGCCGAGGCAATTGAGATACTTTACGATCCGGTGTCCATCGACTATTCCCAACTGCTTTACGTTTTTTGGAAAAACATTGACCCCACCGCGCTTAACCGCCAGTTTGCCGATGAGGGGACGCAATACCGCACCGCCATTTTTTACCATAACGAAGGGCAAAAACGGCTTGCAGAGGCATACAAGGCGGAGCTGGCAAAATCCGGCAAATTCAAAAAACCTGTCGTGACGGAAATCACCCCCGCCTCCGCGTTTTACAAGGCGGAGGAACACCACCAAAGGTATTACAAGAAAGAGGCCGCA
>JAHFEI010000069.1 GCA_023248615.1 Nitrospinales bacterium
GAACTGCTTGAGCATGTTTTCCGCCTCCTTAAGTTCCGAGTTGTCGATTATTATTAGCCGGCATTGCCTGGCTTCCCTGGAGTTGCGCACCAGTGCGCCCTCCAGCCGGGCGCTGAACCGCTTGTGGTCGCCGCCCACCATCTCGGCTTCCAGCGCCTGGTTTTTGCCGGAAGAAAAAATCTTTTGTATAAACCGGTACAGGTTGTCCCTGTCGGTGCAGGCATAGCCGTATATCGGTTTTCCCACCAACTTTTCCCGCTTGGCTCCCAACAGCCAGGCCGCAGTAAGGTTCGCCTCCAGGATAATCCCTTTTTTGTCGCAGGTCACATATCCGCACGGGGCATGGTCATACAGGTCTATATACCCCTGGCGGGATGCCTCCAGTTCGTTCCTTGTTTTCAGCAGGTTTTCGTTTTGCGCCTTAAGTTCCGCCTTCTGCAGGTTTATTTCCTGGATAATGTCATCGGCGGCGGCGTTAAACGGCGCGGAACCAAGCCCCTCTTTCCATGCAATTTTCCCGACACGCGCCGCCGCTTTGGGCGGCTTGGCTTTTACCGTTTTTCTTTTTACTGCCATATACCCAACATACCTCTACGAGTTTTGGTGGCAACAGGATTCATCCTGTTGTTGCGCCCTGACGGGCGCAAGACGGACTAAAGTCCGTCGCTACCGGGATGCTACGCCAGCTATCGGGCTTTTCCGGGTAGCTCTTTTACCACCAGCAACACCATCCTTGCCTTGCTCCCATCCCGGCGGATTTCGCGGGCGTCTACAGCCAGCATTTTCCCGCCGAACCGCTCCGAGTAACCGGACAAGGAGAAATCGTTTATTTCGTTTTTTCCCGGCAGGATATCCCTCAGGGCTACCATCAACTCCGGTATGTCCCACCGGCCGCCGCCCAGGTCGTGCAAGGATTTATCGTGCGCTTCCCCTTCCCGCATGTTGAACATGGCGCGGAAAGCCTCGCTTACCCAGGTAACGCGCAAGTCGCTGTCCAGCACCAGTATAGGTTCGCGCACCGTGCTTACTATGCTTTTGGCGAAAAACCTTTCTTCCTGCGCTACGGCGAGCGCATTTTTTTGTTTTGTAATATCGGTGAAGGTAATCACCACCCCGTCTATGACGTTATCCAGCGTCCGGTATGGAAGTATCCGCATGGAGTACCAGTTGTGGTTTGCCAACTCCACCTCGAATTCCTTTTGCGCCAGCGTCTGCAATACCTTGCGGGCGTCTTTTATCAGGCTGTCGCCCAAAAGGTTGGAGGAAAGCTGTTCCAGCGGGCGGCCCACGTCGGAATCTATCACGTTAAGTATGCTCCGGACGGGGGGGCTAAACCATTTTATCCTCAGGTCGCTGTCCAGGAATATCGTCCCTATCTCCGTGCTGACCAGCAGGTTGTTAAGGTCGTTGCTGGTGTCGGTCAGCTCTTCTATCTTCGATTGTAGCTCGGCGTTGACCGTCACCAGCTCCTCGTTTACGGATTGCAGTTCTTCCCGCGAGGTTTCCAGTTCCTCATTTGTGCTTTGTAGCTCTTCATTCGCGCTTTGCAACTCTTCGTTAATTGTTTTCAGCTTCTGGTTGGAGTTGTCATGCTCCTCCATCGTAAGTTTTAGGGTTTCCTTAGTGGCCTTCAGTTCCGAGTACAGGTCTTCCGCCCGTTCCAGGTTTGCGGCTTTATTTTTTTCTTTTTTCAGCTTTCCAGCCGGTTCGGGTACATCCATGAAAACCACCATAAGAAGCCCATCGGGGATGCCAGGTCTTGTCACAGGCTTTATAAAAAGGTCTACCAGATGGGTGGTCTTGCCGGTTTTTATCTTCAGGTTTTTGTAGGTGACCGGAGCCTTTTTGGTCAAGGCCCTCCTGATGCCCGCCGTTACTTCCAGGTTAATCCCCCCGCGAGCCATAGATTTTATGTTCAGGGTTGCATCGCCTGCCGCCGGTTCCAGGTATTTTCCGGTTTTGCCGTGGATGTACAAGATGGTGCCGTATTCGTCTATGATGGCCGCAGGCGGCGCAAAATCGCCGAGGAGCATGTTTTTGGTAAAATCCTCAAGGCCGGATGACTTGAAAACCAGCGGTTCCCTGCCGCCAGCCGCGCCGAATACCTCCAACTCCATCTGCCGCGAGAAGGTAAGCGAGGCCTGGCTCATAGTTACCTTTCCCTTATGGCGGAAAAAATTACCCTTCTTGCCGTAAGGGGAGAACATGTCCTCTTGTTTTCCTACGGACTCGGACGAGCCGAGAAAAAGTATCCCGTCCGGTTTTAGCACGTAGTGGAAAAGGTGCATCACTTTCTTCTGCAACTCGGGGCCGAGGTAGATGAGCAGGTTCCTGCAACAGACCATGTCCAGCCGGGAAAACGGTGGGTCCTTGATAAGGCTGTGTACGGCGAAAATAACCATGCTCCGTATCTGCTTGCTGACAATGTAGGAGTTGCCGGTTTTGGCCATGTACCTAGCCAGGTATTTCCCCGGTATGTCCGCTTCCACGTTTTGTGCGTAGACGGCGCTCCGCGCTTTGTTGATGGCGGCAACGTCTATATCCGATGCGAAAACCTGCACGTCTCCGGCCATCCGGTTTTCGTCCATGTAGTCCCTTATCACCATGGCTACGGAGTACGCCTCTTCCCCGGTAGAGCATCCGGGTACCCACACCCTTAAGGGTTGGTTGGGGTCATTGTGCATAAGCAGTTCGGGGATGACCTTTGTCCTCAGGATTTCGAACGCCTCTTTGTCGCGAAAAAAGCTGGTTACGCCTATAAGCAGTTCCTTAAAGAGCATATCCAGTTCCGCCGGGTTTCTTTTCAGGTATTTTACATACCCGCCGATACTCTCCAATGGCAGGATGCTTATCCGTTTTTCTATCCTGCGCTGGATGGTGTTCAGCTTGTTGTGGCTGAAGTCGTGCCCCGTCCTGTTCCTGAGGAGAGTGAAAATATCCCTCATATGGTTGTTCAGGTCCTCGGCTCCGCCCTCCACGGGAATAATGGAGCCGAGCCGCATATAGTTGGTAATCGCTTCCGGCATCTTTTCCGGCGGCAGGACGATATCCACCAGCCCGGTCGCGTTGGCGCTGGCTGGCATGCTGTCGTATTCCGCCGTTTCGCTGTTTTGGGCAATAGCCACGCCGCCTTCGCCGCTGATGTCCTTTATTCCCAGCGTGCCGTCCGTGCCGGTGCCGGACAGGATAATGCCGATGGCTTTTTCTTTTTGGTCTTTCGCCAGCGAGCGGAGGAACGAATCGATAGGGTGGCGGACCCCGATGCTCGCATCAATATCGGAAAGTACCAGCGTCCCATCGAGGATGGAAAGCTCCTTGCCGGGCGGGATTATGTAGACGCTGTCCTTTTCCACCTTCTTGCGGTTTTCCACCATGTATACCGGCATATGGGTGAACCGGCGGATGCTTTCTACCATAAGGCTCTTGGCGGTGGGGGAAAGGTGCGGAACCAGCACGAAGGCGGCTCCGGTATCGGGCGGCATCTTTAAAAAGAATTTTTCCAGCGCGGTAAGCCCGCCAGCAGATGAGCCGATACCGACAATGTATGGCGAGCCGGGCTTGCGCTCCGGCTTGGACACCGCAGGTTGTGCGGCGGACGTTCGGATTTTCTTTTTCCGGTTGCCGGCTGTTGCCGATTTATTTCCCGCCGGTTTTAGGGCGAGTTTCTTCTTTGCCGATTTTTTGGCACTGCGTGATTTATCCATAGCCATACCGTACACCCTCTGCGCCATTGTACTCCCTTTGGTTGGCTGGATTGGTGGGATATTTTTACGGGGTCGGGCAATCCCAATTTTTAAGTGACTTTGGGGCAAATATAAAGTATTTTCCCGTAATGCCCGAAATAAGAGAATTCTCCACAGTCCAAACCATCGCGGTAATGGCTATACCGCTTGTATTCGCCATCGTCTTGCACGAAGTGGCCCACGGCTACATGGCGTACCGCCGTGGAGATGACACGGCAAAAGTGCTGGGCAGGCTTTCGCTTAACCCGATAGTGCATATAGACCCGTTCGGCACCATATTGCTACCGCTGGTTTTTTTCTTTTCCACCGGGATGCTGTTCGCGATGGCAAAACCGGTGCCGGTGGATTTTTCGAGGTTGCACAGGCCAAAGGAAGATATGGTCTGGGTCGCCGCCGCCGGGCCCGGCACAAACCTTTTGCTGGCGATACTCTCCGCAATCGGGATACGGATTATCGCGATGGCCTTTCCGGATACGAACGAGTACCTGGAATATATGAACCGGTCGCTCATTCCCGCCCACGCCTCGCCGGTGATGTTCCCGGTTATAGGGATGTTTTATTATTCCGTCGTCATAAACGTGGTGCTGATGATTATCAACCTTATCCCCATCCCGCCTGCGGACGGCGGCAGGATTGTGGTTGGGCTTTTGCCATATAGGGCCGCCATCTCCTACTCCAAAATAGAGCCGTTTGGCATAGCGCTACTGATGATACTTATCCTGTTCAACCCGTTCGGCATCACGCACAGGGTGTTGGGGCCGATGATAAGCTATGCGGTGAACCTGCTGATATGACCCGTAAGCGCGTTTTAAGCGGCATGCAATCATCCGGCAAACTGCATCTGGGGAACTACCTGGGTGCGCTGGAAAACTGGGTGAAAATGCAGGATGAGTACGACTGCTTTTATTTCGTGGCGGATTGGCATGCGCTTAGCTCCAACTACGCGGACACGGCGGAGCTTAAAGGCAACGTGGTGGATATGGGCATCAACTGGCTTGCCGCCGGGATAGACCCGGAGAAAAGCACGCTTTTCATACAGTCGCTAATTCCGCAACACGCGGTGCTGTACGTTTTGCTTGGCATGATTACGCCGTTGCCGTGGCTGGAGCGCGTGCCTTCCTACAAGGAAAAGCTGGAGAACGTGGAAAACCGCGATATGCACACCTACGGGTTTTTGGGATACCCGGTGTTGCAGGCGGCGGATATTATCTTGTACAAGGCCAACATGGTGCCGGTGGGCATAGACCAGTTGCCGCACCTGGAATTGACGCGGGAGATAGTGCGCCATTTCCATAATATATACGGCAAGCAGGTTTTTGTGGAGCCGGACGCCAAAATGGGAGAGGTAAAAAAACTTCCGGGGCTGGATGGGCGCAAGATGAGCAAAAGCTATGGCAACGCCATCTTCCTTTCGGATACGCCGCAAGAACGCGACAGGAAAATTTCCATCATCGTCACCGACCCCGCCCGAGTGCGCAAGACGGACAAGGGAGACCCGGAAGTCTGCCATGCGTACAGCTTCCACAAGGTGTTCACTCCGGTGGACAGGATAAGCCAGATAGGGGCCGATTGCCGAGCCGCCGCCATAGGTTGCGTAGCGTGCAAAAAGGAGCTGGCGAAAAACGTGGGCGCGTATATGGAAAAATTCGACGCCAGCCGCGCAACCTTGGTAGGCCAACCAAAACGTGTGATGGAGATTTTGCACGAAGGGACAAAAAAGGCGTCAAAAGTTGCCGCGCAAACGCTGGCGGAGGCGGAAGACGCAATGGGGATAAGTATCCCGGCATTGTAGGCGCGAGCCGCCGGTTCGCCCGTCCTCCACGCCCCGTGGTTATTGCTCACTTGCTGTCCTGTTGCGAGATTTAAACGCTTGAGCCGCGCCTTGCGGCCAGGCAGTAAAAACGTGCGAGAATGGTGGTTGCTGGCGGTAGGATATAGTATTAGAATACGGAGGGTTGTACTACATGCGCCGCCGTGTGCGCATGTTGGCGCAAGGCTGTGAAACGGCAGAATTACAGAGGGTGATATGAGAACAGCGGACCTTGATTATATCCTGACCACCATGCTGGAATCTTTCTCGAACGTTTCCGACCTCAACATAACGGTTGGAAAGCCGCTACAGGTGGAAAATGACGGCGAACTGGTGGAAGTGCCCATCGCGCCTAAAATATCGAAGCTGACGCCGTACCAAACAGAGGTGATGGCGCTGACCTCCATCAACTCCGACAGGCGGCTTACGGACATCCTGCTGAAGGAAGGCTCCTGCGACTCTTCATACCAGATACCCGGCAAGGCGCGTTTCCGCGTGAATATTTTTTCGCAACGCTCTACCTACTCCATAGTAATGAGGCGGCTGGCAACCAGGATAGCAACAATAGATGAGATGAAGTTGCCCAAGCTGTTCAACGAGGTGATAAAGGAAAAAAACGGTTTCATACTTGTAACCGGCTCCACCGGAAGCGGTAAATCCACCACGCTTGCCGCCATGCTTGACGCGATAAACCAGTACAAGTCTGTGCATGTGGTGACGCTTGAAGACCCGGTGGAATTTGTTCATCCGCACAAGAAGGCCACATTCAACCAGCGTGAACTGGGGGCCGATTACGATGCGTTTTCCACCGGCCTGCGCGCCGCCCTGCGCCAAGCTCCCAAGATAATACTCGTGGGCGAAATGCGCGACAGGGAGACGGTGGAAATAGGCATGTCCGCCGCAGAGACGGGGCATTTGGTCATGAGCACCTTGCACACGGTGGAAGCCGGGCAGACCGTCAGCCGCATCATCGGCATGTTCGATAAGGATGAGGAAAAGCTGTTGCGCATACGCTTGGCGGAGACTGTACGCTGGATTATCTGCCAAAGGCTGGTTCCACGCATTGGAGGGGGCCGCGTTGCGATACTGGAGATAATGGGGAACAACCTGCGCGTCAAGGATACTATCCTCAACGGCGAGCAGGAGGGGAAAACATTTTACGATATCATCACCGCAGGCGAGGCGTTTGGCTGGCGCACGTTCGACGGTAGCCTGGTGGAGGCGTTCAAGGACGGCTCCATCAGCGAGGAGACGGCCATGGCCTACGCATCGCGCAAGGCAACGGTTGGGCGAGGCTTGGACAAAATAAAGGCCGGGCGCGGGGAAAAAACAACAGATATCGAGTCGCTCTCGATAGACGGCGGACACGATGACGGAAGCAATGCGAAGAGGAAGAAGTAATCCATGGAAGTAACCTGTTCGGCCTGCAATAAAAAAATAAACATACCGGATGAAAAAGTACCCAAGGGGCATTCGTTCAGCTTCTCCTGCCCCTCCTGCAAGAACAAGATAAAAGTCGGAGCGGATGACGGTTCGCCCACTTCCGGCGACGATACCGAGTACAACACGCCTGTCGGCGAAACCTTTGGCGCCGATACGGACAGGCCGGGCGCGATGGTGTGCCACACCGACCCTGCAAAGCTGAAAGCCCTGCTGGATGGGATGGGATATGCCGTGCATACCCCCTCTTACCACATAGAGGCCATCAACAACCTGCGGTTCAACGATTACCGGATAATCATCGTCACTTCCGATTACGAGAACACGCCGCATGACCAAGGCTCCATCCTCAAGCACCTGCAGGAAATGAACATGGGAGCGCGCAGGAAGATATTCCTGGTATACATTGCCGCCGGGGCGCATTCGTTCGATAACATGGAGGCATTTGCAAATAGCGTGAACGTGATAGCAAGCCCGGAAGATGCCGCCAAGGATACCTTCAAAGAACAAATACTCAAGGGACTGAAGGAACATGCCCGATTCTATAAGGTGTTCTTCGAATGCATGGCCGCGCAAGGGAAGATGTGAGGGACGCATGAAAACACCGGTTGTCGAAAGGTTTGCCGACGGGCAGGCCATAATAACCGAGGGCGTAATGAGCACCAAGGCTTTCATAGTCATATCGGGGAAAGTGCGGATTTCAAAGAAAATCAAAAACCGGAGCATCACTGTGGGGGTACTGAAAGAGGGGGATGTGTTCGGCGAGATGGGACTCTTCCAGGAAACGGTGCGTTCCGCTACCGCAACGGCGCAGGGCGATGTTACGGTGGGCGTTATAGACAAGCAAAGGTTCAAGGATATGCTCTCGAAATGCCCGGAAGACATGCAGGCCATAATCGGCTCGGCGCTGGACAGGCTACGGGTAACGACGGATAGGCTGGCGGCGCTGGGACTCCAGTGGGAGAAGGCGAACAAGGCCCTTGAGTCGGTATCCATTAAGGAAAAAATAAGCTAAATGCCTACGTTTGAATATAAGTTCCAAACAAAAATCGGGGTTCAGAATGCGGAGTTGGAAGCCGACAGCCTGGAGGCGGCGCAGGCATTTCTAAAAAAACAGAAGATAACCCCGATCAGCCTAAAGCCGAAACCGAAAGACCTGCTGGAAGGGCTTGGCGCGGGACAGCCGACCCAAAAGGATGTGGTGGTTTTCGTGCGCCAGTTTGCCACGATGATAAACGCTGGCCTGCCTCTCGTGCAGTGCCTTGATATCCTGGGGTCGCAGGGGGAAAACAAGATATTTGGCCGCGCGATAATGAACATCAAATCACGCATCGAGCAGGGAGATACTTTTGCGGATTCACTACGCCGGCACCCCAAGATATTTGACGCCCTCTTTTGCAACATGGTGGAAGCGGGCGAGGTGGGCGGTATTCTGGACGTGATACTCCTGCGCCTTGCCGCATATATTGAAAAAGCGATGGCGCTTAAGGGGAAGGTTAAGTCTGCCATGGTGTACCCCGTTGCGATAATGGTGATAGCCGTGGCGGTCATCACGTTCCTGCTCGTGTTTATCATCCCCAGCTTTGCGACAATGTTCGAAGATATGGGTGGCAGAAAACTCCCGGCGGTGACACGGAGCGTTATCTTTCTCAGCGATACGCTGGTGCAAAACTGGTACATATTCTTCGGGTTGCCCTTTGGCGGCGCGTTTGCCATCAGTAAGGCGTACAAGACGGAGAAGGGAATGCTTA
>JAHFEI010000362.1 GCA_023248615.1 Nitrospinales bacterium
TTCGCTCGCATGGGGCTAAAAACTTCCCGGAGGAGTTTGGCGAAGTGAAGCGGGGCGTTGCCCGGTTGCCGAAGGATAGCGTGGTTGCCCCGCCTAAGTTGCCGTCACCCGACCCGGATATTGCCTTCCCTGACAACCTGTTGGACCTGAAGTATAAGAAGGGCATGGGGGGTAGTACGGGGGCAAAGTTGTACGAGGCCCCGGATGGGACACGATGGGTATGGAAGGAAGGTGCCAGCCCCGACCACTTGCGTGAGGAGTATGTTGCTGAGCAAGCGTACCGGGCGGCGGGCGTGCGTGTGCCCGCAAGTAAGCTTTATGACATGGGCGGCAAGCCTGTAAAGCTGAGCCAGTACATTGAGGGGAAGGAGCTTGGGGCGTTGCAGTCTAACCCCCGGGCGTATAAGGCAGCGGTGGTGGAAGTGCAAAAAGGGTTTAGTGTTGACGCCTTGTTTGGTAATTGGGACGCGGTTGGGGCGGGTAAGGACAACATTTTAATCGACGCAGAGGGCAAGGCGTGGCGTATTGACGTGGGAGGGTCGTTACGTTACCGGGCACAAGGGGCCAAAAAAGACGCGGCGGATTTCAACGGGTATGTGAAGGAACTATGGTCCATGCGTGGTAAGTGGAAGCCGGGGCAAACGGGTTCCGCTGTGCCGGTGTTTGACGGCGTGGATTGGAAAACAATTTGCGGGCAAATGAAGGCAACGGTGGCCCGGCAAGAGGAAATTTTGGCAGCGTTGCCCAAGGAGTTGCAAAAGGTTGTCGGGGAGCGGGTTGCGTGTATGCGTGACCTAGTTAAGACGACGGACGTGTTTGTGAGGGATAAGTTTAAGTACGATTACTTGGACACGTTTTGTAAGCATCGTGTGGGCGTGCGTGATGCGGGCATTGCGGACGCCTTGCCTGTGAAAATGACAAGGCGGAACGGCGTTACGCTAGTGGACATGGGAGGCAAGGATTGGGACGACTTGCGGGGGGCTAGGGGAGCCGGCTTGAGGTTTAGCCGGTACATCGACGCAATGGGCGGCGACCATAGGGTTGTGGATCGTTGGGCAGAGGGGCAAGCGGGGTCTAGTTGGTCCGGTATGCCGCAAGCCTATAAATACTTGCTTACGGGGCAGCGTACTCTTGACAGGGAAGCGGCGTATTATTGGCAGGATGGGCTGGACGCTGCGAAGGAGGAATACAAAACGTATACGGGGTCTTTTGGGGAGGCCAAGTTTCAGGATTCTATGGCTGCCCAACACGCCATGACCTACGAGATTTTGGGGCGTGTGAAGTTTGACCACAACGACGTGAAGAAGGGGGTAATACGCCTAATCCGCACGGAGAGCAAGGATGCGTTGCGGTACAATGGAATGAACGATTACGGTAAGAAGGTAATGAAGCGTGGGGCGGCTGAAAGCTGTTCTATCTTTAAGAAGGTTCGCGTGGGGGGCGGCAATGTTACTATCCAAACCGTACCTCATAGTCGGTGCTTGGGGGTTTACATACTGGATCGCCCTTCCAGTAGTTGTTTTTTTGCTACGGACGGCGAAAATGAGGTGCTTGCCTTGTTGGAAGGCATAGAAGCGGAATGGGTGCCGGACGTACCATGAAAGTAACTGCCGGATATTGGACCACGAAAGACGGATACCCGTTGCTTGTGCTAACGGTTGACGGGAAAGAGGTGCGTATAGGCTCTGAGCAAAAGTGCCTGTATTACGGTCTTGATTTGGTGTTTGTTGGGGGTTGGCTTGAGCGGGAATTGCCGGTAATTAAAATCCCCAAGCCGGATGGGTCGCCCGGGGAGCTTACTTTGCACGGGTTTACAGACGATGCCGTGGTTGTGCGGCTGGCAAAGGAGTCCTGGAATGCTGTAATGGGCGACACATTTAAGGCGGGTAGGCGGGTCTTGTAAGCTGGCACACGTGTGCAACGCGACGGGGTTTTGACCCCTATTGACATGGTTTGGGGGCGGTGGTAGTCTAAACCGATCCAAGTTCTAGCCGTGGGTTCTTTATGCCTGTTGACACAAAAGAGCTACTTCATTTAGCCAGCCCCGTACACTTGTCAGCGGACAAGGGTGCGGAGGGTACGCGGCTGTACGTCAAGGGCTTTGCCAGCGTGGAAACCGTGGATCGAAGCGGTGACTACGTTGACCCGGAAGAGTTTGGCATTGAGCAGTTTATGGCGGCTCCGTGCCTACTGGTCAATCATAACTTCTGGATTGACCCGCAAGGTAACGGCGTGGCGGCGGGTGTGCCGGTTTCACTGAACGCGGCACGCTTGGAGCAGAACGAAGACGACAGCGAAATGTGGGATATTGTGGACCTGAAGACCAAGGGCGTGGTCAACCAGT
>JAHFEI010000363.1 GCA_023248615.1 Nitrospinales bacterium
TGGCCGCCAGGTTGCAAGCGGAAAAGTTCGATATTGCGCTTCACCTGTATTCCGATTTCTGGATATCGCTGGCAACGTGGATGGCTGGCATACGGACAAGAATAGGCCCCGCCTCCAAGCTCGCAAGAATTTTCTACAACATCACGCTGGAACAAAAAAGGTCTAGAGGGAACCGGCACGAAGCGGACTACAACCTGGACTTGCTTACGCCGCTTGCAATCCCGCCTGTGCGTAAATCGTCCCTTCCAGTTTCCGACGAATTCTTTACGGATGATGGCGGGCTTTTGGACCAATTGCGAAAAAACGTGGGGGTGTTCCCCGGCATGGGCGGGTCGGCAAGAAACTGGAAGCCGGAAAAATACGCTACGCTTATTGATATGCTGGCAAAGGACTGGATAAACGTAATCCTTATGGGAGGGCCAGCGGAGGAGGCATTGCTAGATACTGTGGCCTCGCTCGCCACGGCCAAGCCGAAACGGTTTATAGGCAGGCACCTGAAGGAACTGGTGGCAGTGACGAAGCGGCTGGACTGCTTCGTAGCCCCTAGCACCGGCCCATTGCACATCGCTACGGCGGTCGGCACCACCGCAATTGGGATATACTGCCCCATTCGGGTATGCCTTCCGCAACGATGGGGGCCTATCGGCGAAAGGGACGTAGCGCTTATGCCGGATGTTCCGGTATGCGAAGAATGCGAGACCGAATGCATACATTACGATTGCATGGATAAGTTGCCGCCAGAAAAAGTGGCGCAAGCTGTCAGGGAGAGGTTATGAGGAGAGAACATCGGGGATGGCAGGACTACAAGCGGCTCCTGCGATACCTGAAACCGTACATGGGCGCGTTCATATTCGCGTCCGTATGCATGATAATCGTATCCTCCACCTCCGGCGGGGCGGCGTACCTTATCCAGCCGCTACTGGACGACATCTTTATAAAAAAGAACCGCCAATTGTTGGCCGTCTTGCCCGCCGCGATAGTCGTGATATATTTTGTGCGCGGGATAGGAAGGTACGTGGCATCCCTCATGATGCAGAAAATAGGCGCCCAAACGGTGCGCGACATACGCAACGACCTGTACCGCCACATACAGCAACTTTCCCTTTCCTTCTTCCACCGCCAAACAACCGGCAAGCTGGTTTCGCGAATCGTAAACGATATCGGGATGATACAGGACACGATATCAATAGTGGTGTACGATATCTTCCGCGAGGGGTTTACCATTGTCACGCTTTTGGGCGTTCTCATATACCGCGATCCGGTACTTTCCATTTTTGCCCTTCTGGTGCTTCCGTTTTCGGCGCTACTGATAGGACGGCTGGGGCGTACCATACGTGGCATCACGCAAAGCACACAGGAACGGATAGCGGACATCACATCGCTCATGCACGAAACATTCTCCGGCGTGAGGGTTGTAAAGGCGTTCGGCATGGAGAATTATGAGGTACAGCGGTTTAACAACGAAAATGAA
This sequence comes from Nitrospinales bacterium, assembly GCA_023248615.1. Lineage (GTDB taxonomy): Bacteria > Nitrospinota_A > UBA7883 > JACRGQ01 > JACRGQ01 > JAHFEI01. Next base: position 1,472 of record JAHFEI010000363.1, read on the forward strand.
AATTACTTCCGGCTGTGGCTCAAAACCATACGGATAAACGAGATAAGCTCACCCCTGCTGGAGTTCATAGGGGCATTCGGCATAGGCGCTATCATCTACTACGGCGGCATGCAGGTAATCGAGGGAAAATCGACTGTGGGGAATTTCTTCTCCTTCCTCACCGCGCTATTCATGATTATGGCCCCGATAAGCAAGCTGGGACGGGTCTATAACAAAATACAGCAAGCTATGGCGGCCGCCAGCCGGGTTTTTGAGATACTGGACCTCAAACCGGAAATAGCAGACCAAAAGGACGCCAAACAAATAGGACAGGTGAAACGCGAAGTAACTTTCGAGAATGTACATTTCCGGTATGAGCATGAGCCGGTGCTAAAGGGCGTCAATATCAGCGCCCGTGCCGGAACCATCACCGCTATAGTGGGAATGAGCGGCGCCGGCAAATCCACGCTTGTAGACCTCATCCCGCGCTTTTACGATCCCACCGAAGGAAGGGTGTTGTTCGACGGGGTGGATTTGCGCACGGTAACGCTGGAATCGCTCCGCGCACAGATAGGCATAGTCACTCAGGATGTTTTCCTTTTCAACGACACGGTTAGGAATAATATCGCGTATGGCAGGGAGGGAGTGGATATGGACGGAGTGATGGCGGCGGCGAAAGACGCATTCGCGCACGATTTCATAATGCAATTGCCCAATGGGTACGAGACCGTTATCGGCGAACGCGGCGCAAGGCTGAGCGGAGGGCAAAAGCAAAGGCTTTCCATTGCCCGTGCGCTGTTTAAAAACCCCGCCGTCCTGATACTGGACGAGGCCACATCGGCGCTTGATACGGAATCGGAGCAGGAAGTGCAAAAGGCGCTTAACAACCTG
>JAHFEI010000364.1 GCA_023248615.1 Nitrospinales bacterium
CCGCCCAATGCCGCTATTTGCCCTATTTGAACTTTTTCTTTACCTGCTTGTGCATATCCGACATCAGCCCTTCCATCTCCGCTATGGTCTCTTCCAGCGCGTTCCATTCAAACGGCTTCGGGGGAGTGACTATAGCCGCGACGGGAGCTTGCGCCTTTGCCGCAGGTTTAGCTTGGGCCACAACCTTCTCTTCGGCCTCGCGGCGCGGTGGGGAAGCTTGTGCCGTAGCGGCGGCAGGTGTGGGTGGCGGCGAAGCCGGGGCGGCCTCTGCTTTCTTTTCCGCAACAGGCGGAGCGCCAGCAGGTTGCGGGGCCATAGCCGCTTTCACGTTATTCTGGCCCAGCCAGTGGGTAATGACGTTTGACTGTAGGGCGAAATTGATGCCGACTATCGCCGAGCCATCGGCTGAAGCCCTGGCAGTGCTTGTATTCATGCCTACCAACATGCCGTTGGTATCCAGCAAGGGGCCACCGGAATTGCCGTGGTTTATGCTGGCATCGCTTTGGAACATATCCTTACCCTCCACGCGGGAAAGGTTCTTGATGCGCGCACTAATGGCGCCGGATGTAAGCGTCCAAAGGCCGCCCTGCTCCGGATGCCCTATGGCTACGACCTTCTGCCCCACTTCCACGTTGTCCGAATCGGCAAAGTACATCTGCGGTATGGACGACGAGACCTCATCCACCTGCAACAGCGCAACGTCCAGCGCCCTATCGAACTTCAACACGCGGGCGGAATGGCGATCCTGCAAGTCGCGCTGAAAATCGCCCGTCACTTTCGCAGGCTTTATGTAAACCGATATGTCGCTTACCGCCTGGTCGTTCTTGTCCGTTATCACGTGGGCGTTTGTCATCACCAGCCCTTTGTCGTTTATAAAAAACCCGGTGCCGCCCTTTCGCGTGGTCTCGCTTACCTTCGCGAAAATAAGGACAACGGCGGGCGATTTTGTCCGGTAGATATCTACCGGCTCCAGCGCAAACGCCTGCGATACCAACGCCGCCGTAACGGTAGCTATGGCAACAAAAAGGCGGAAAACCACGTTGCCACCCTGCAAATTCCCAGATGTCTTTTCCATAAATCTCCTATTTCACAAAACGCTTTAAATTGCCAAAAACTTCCCGGTATAAGGCAAAGCCCTACATATCAAAATCTTTTTCCAGGTTCTTCACCAGTTCGGAATTGGGCGCCCGTTTTTTAAGCTCCATGAAATACGGGCGGGCGCCCTCTTGGTCGTGCATCTTCAAATCGTGCATCACAAGCGTAACCAGCGCGGCGTTGTCCGCCTTGCCGTCTTTGAAATCCTTCCTCATCTGCTCAATCTGCCCGTTGTCCTGCGCCGGGGCAGATTCCGACATCTCCGAAGGGGTCGGGCCGGACATATCTTCTTCGACCGGCGTGGGGTTGGCCATCAACACCAATCCCCCCTGCTCGTGCGAGCCGGAGGCCTTTACGTCTCCCGGCTTGTAACAAACGGGCAGTTTCCGGGCCATTACCACTTTGCCCTTGGAGCCTTTTTCGGCTTCGGGATTTTTTCCCGTTATCCGTACGGTTGCAGGGCCGGTAAACTCCCACTGCTCGCAACCCTTATAGCCAACGAGCGACAAGCGCCCTTTTTCTTTCAGCGAAATACTGTCTCCCACAGCGATGCCTTTCCCCAGGTCTAGCGCAGTTTTTTTGCCCTTTGCGCTCAACTCCACATTGCCGGAAACATCCATGACCACGCCGTAATCCTGCGCTACCGCCGAGCTGGCGTACCCAAAGGAAAATAGAAAAACTATAGCAACCATAATCCTGTTCACACTGCGTCTCCTTATTTTAGCGAAGTGATGTGGTAAATGGGTGTGGCATGCTCCCTGCCCTTCACGGCAACGCTGTCGACATATGTTCCTATCACGGCATCCTTTACCAGTTCATAAGTGGTTCCGCTCACCAGCAACGCCACGCCATATTGTTTTGTCAACCCCTCAACTCTGGAAGCCAGGTTCGCACTGTCTCCAACAACAGTATAGTCCATTTTCTCGTAACAACCTACATTGCCAACGATGGCGCTTCCGGTATGTATGCCTATTCCTATCTTCAATTCGGTAACGCCGGGGAAGAGTTCTTGTTTATTCAGTTCCCCCAGCGCAGTTAACATCTCCAGCCCGGCTTTCACGGCCTCCAGCGCGCCTTTATTCGGCAACGGGGCGGGCGCACCGTACAGCGCAAGTATGCCGTCACCAAGGTACCGGTTCACATACCCGCCGTTGGCGACTATGGTGTTAGTCATCACCGTGAGATAACGGTTAAGCCCGGTCGTAACCTCGCGTGGCGAAAGCTTTTCCGA
>JAHFEI010000365.1 GCA_023248615.1 Nitrospinales bacterium
TTCACATCACCCACGGCCTGCCGAAGACGCGCAGCGGCAAGATCATGCGGCGCATTCTGCGGAAGATCGCCGAGAACGATATCGATGCGCTGGGGGATACCTCCACGCTGGCCGACCCCTCGGTGGTGGACGCGCTGGTGAAGACCCGGCATGTGAAATAGTTAAAAATAGGGGAACGGCACTTTGGCGGTTATTCCCGTGAAGGCGGAAAAAACCGGACACAAAAGGTGTTCCGCGTTTTTGACACGAACGAAGTGAAGTGTAAATCCAGCTATATTATCAATGCTTTTCCCCGCCGATGAAAGCCAAGGTTGCCATAAATGGCCGATATGTTTATAATCTGTCCTTCGATTGGGCAATTAACTCAGTGGTAGAGTGCTTCCTTCACACGGAAGAAGCCGCAGGTTCAAATCCTGCATTGCCCACCATTTTTCCCTCAATTATTGCTTAACCCCACCCCTCCGCGTTTCCTATAGCCATGCTATTTGACCAATGCAGGATTTGAAGCCCGGTTCCGTGTGCGACCAAAAAACCAGACAGCTCGCGTAAGCGAGGTGTTCCGTGTTTTTGACACGAGCATCCATTCCGGATGCGAAGTGTAATAAGGGAGCGCCTTCCGGCACGGATGCCGGAAGAGGAAACGGGCCGCCCGGCAAGCGGGTGCGTGATGCAGCCGCGCAGCGGGCTTCCTTAACCCCATTGCCCACCATTTTTTCTTCACACCAAAATTCAACGCTTCCCTTTGCTTTGCCCCGAATCAATTTTTCCTTGCGATGAATGATGCTTTAGAGCTACATTGTTACAAATGAAAGAGCTATTCGAGATAATCGAATATGTAACGCCGGAAAGAAAGAAACCCTTTTCGGCATGGCTTTTCCGCCTTAAGGACGTGCGGGGCAGGGCGCTTGTTCAAAGCAGGCTAAAGCGCATCGAGCTTGGGAATTTGGCGACTGCAAACACCTGTCCGGCGGCGTATGGGAATTAAGAATAGGCTTTGGGCCAGGCTACCGCGCCTATTTCGCGAAGGAGGGAATGAGCATCGTCCTCCTGCTATGCGGCGGAGACAAGGGGAGCCAGAAAAGGGATGTGCAAAAGGCTATCGAATATCTGGATGATTATAGGAGACGAATCAATGGCTAAAAGAAAAGTTCAACCAAGCGCAAGCTACAAGGACGAACTGCTGAAATCGCTGAAGAATCCCAAAGAGGCCGAAGCGTACCTTGCGGCCGCGATGGAAGACGAGGAATACCCCGATGTATTTCTCCTGGCGTTGCGGGATGTGGCCGAAGCGCACGGTTTTGGAATGACAAAGCTTGCCGGCAAAACCCGGCTTAACAGGGTTAACCTTTATCGAACGCTTTCGGAGCGCGGCAATCCCAAACTGCAAAACCTCAATGCCATCTTGTCCACGTTGGGATTCACCCTTACGGTGAAATTGAAAAAAGCGTCCTAAACGCATTGCGGGGAAAACCGCGTTATAATCCCACCATGAAAAATTTGCGCAACATGCGTCTGCACATGGTGTCGCTCGGTTGCGCCAAGAACCGGGTGGACAGCGAAAAGATACTGGCCATCCTGCAACAGCAGGGGTGCACCGTTACCGACAATCCCGAAGAGGCCGACTGCCTCCTCGTGAACTCCTGCGGCTTCATCGACGCCGCCAAGCGCGAGACCATCGATACCATCCTCAGCCTGGCCGAGATTAAAAAGACGCGCCCCGGCGCAAAGCTGGCCGTGATGGGCTGCATGGTGGAACGCTACAAGGCCGAACTGCAAAGCGACATCCCCGAGATCGACTACCTCCTCGCCATCTCGGATGAATCCACCAAAGAGGTCTACCGCACCGACAATATCAAGCGCATCACCCAGCCGGGGGTGGTATCGGCCTACCTCAAGATAGCCGAGGGGTGCGGCAACGCCTGCTCCTTCTGCTCCATCCCCGCCATACGCGGCCCGCTGAAAAGCCGCCCGCCGGAGGCTATCATCGCGGAAGCGAAGGAACTTCTCTCCATCGGCATACGCGAATTGGTCATCGTGGCGCAGGATACCACCCGCTACGGGGCCGACCTGCGCAGGAAGAACGGCCTTGTGGAACTTTTGAACGAATTTAAGAACATGAAAGAATTGCAAGGGGGATGGCTGCGGGTGATGTACCTCTACCCCACGCTCATCACCGACGCGATGATTGATATGATAGCCTCCGGACCGCCGTTCACGCCGTATATCGACGTGCCGTTCCAGCATTTTGACGATGCGGTGCTGAAACGGATGGGGCGGCAGGAAACCAGCGCCGACATCCTCTCGCTGATGAAA
>JAHFEI010000070.1 GCA_023248615.1 Nitrospinales bacterium
CACGCAACAACCGTCGGGGGTTTCACGGCAAGTTATTTCCACCCTGCCGCCAGGCGGCGTGAACTTTATGGCGTTGCTCACGAGGTTATTCAGCACACGCAATATTTTCGATTCGTCTATCTCCAGCGGCTTGGGGCAAAGCGAATCCACATTAAGCGCGATATTTTTTTCCTGCGCGTTGTAGGACATCACCTCAGCCATCTCCGCCAGCAGGTCGTCCATAACGTGGCTTGCCTTTTCCAGCTTGTCCCTGCCGGTCTCAATGCGCGCTATATCCAGGATATCGTTTACCAGCTTTAGTTGCCGTTTCCCGGCCCGGTTTATGATGCCGATGAATTTTTTTTGCATCGGGTTCAGCGGCCCGACAGTCTCTTGTAGCAGGGTTTGTGTAAACCCCAGCATAGAGGCCAGGGGCGAGCGTATGTCGTGTGATGCGATATTGAGGAACTCGTCCTTTAACGCCATCAGTTGTTTCAGGTGTACGTTGGTTTCGTCCAGTTCTTTTTCCAGCTTCCGCTGTCGCAAGGCAGAGCGCACCCGCGCCAGGGCCTCGTCCATTTGCACTGGCTTGGTTATGAAATCGTCCGCGCCGGAATCCAGCCCCTCTTTTATGTCTTCCGGGCTACTTTTTGCCGTGACCATGATGATGGGAAGAATCCGCCCTTTTCCTGTTCCTTTTATGCGGGTGCAGGCCTCCAGGCCGCTCATTTGTGGCATCATCCAGTCCAGTAGCACCACGTCGACATCGTTTTTCTGTACCATTTCCACCGCTTCCGCGCCGCTTTGGGCGGTAAGGATACGGTAGCCCGCCTTGGTTAGGGGCCGTGTGAAGATGAGGATATTGCTTTCTTCATCATCCACTACAAGTATCGTAGGCCCCGGCGCGGGCGTTTCTTCTGCCAAATGGCACCCCCATAGCAAAAACCGCTAGTGTTATGTCCAAGTATTCCCTTTACAGGGCGCAACGTGCATCAATCCGCATCGGTAGCAACGGGATTTATCCTGTTGTTGTGCCCTTAGGGCGCAAGGCAGGCTGAAGCCCGCCGCTACCAAATTGTAAAGCCGTTACTGGGGTACTACACCAAATACTGGTTTGGTACCCGCCCATTTTAGGTTATTGGAGATAAAAAGTGAAAAGAAAATGCTCCCCTTGCGGTAGACTTGCAGGATGGTTATTATTCCGGCAATAGACATAAAGGGCGGACGGTGCGTACGGCTTATCCAGGGAGATATGGATAGGGAAACCGTCTACGCCAGCGACCCGGTGGCACAGGCCCGGAAATGGGAAGAGGCTGGCGCAAGCCTTATACACATCGTGGATTTGGATGGCGCAGTGGAAGGGCGGCCTAAAAATGCCAGCCTTATCGGGGACATCTGCCGCTCCGTCCGGTGCGCGGTTCAGCTTGGCGGCGGAATACGTAGCAGGCAGGTAGCGGATGAATACATTGCCCTCGGCATAAGCAGGATAGTGCTTGGCACACTGCTTATAAAAAATATGCCGCTTGCGGAGGAAATAGTGCGGGCGCACCCCGGAAAAGTGTTGGCTGGCATAGACAGCAAAAACGGCATGGTGGCGGGCGATGGCTGGGTGCAAACCTCCGTGGTTGCGGCAACCGAGCTGGCAAAACGGATAGCGGGCTGGCCTTTAGCCGGCATAGTGTTTACCGACATCTCGTGCGATGGGATGATGCAGGGAGCAGACCTTGTGGAAACGGCAAAAATGGCGGCCGCAACGCAACTGCCGTTGATAGCTTCCGGCGGAGTGTCGTGCATGGATGACCTTGCGGCGATTTCTGCTATTCCGGGGGTGGAAGCGGCAATAGTCGGCAAGGCGCTGTACACCGGCGCGATAAACCCGGCGCAAGCCATAAAAAGATTTGAACATGGCGGATGACACATGCTTACTAGGCGCATAATACCCTGCCTGGACGTGAAAAACGGCCGTGTCGTAAAAGGGGTGAATTTTGTCGGCCTGCGCGATGCGGGCGACCCCGTGGAAACGGCGGAACTGTATGACAAGCAGGGAGCGGACGAGCTTACATACCTTGACATTACGGCGAGCATTGAAAACCGCCACACCATCATTGACGTTGTAGAGCGCACCGCAGACAAGGTTTTCATGCCGCTTACCGTGGGTGGCGGGGTGCGTACCGAAGACGACATCCGGCAACTGCTTAAAGCAGGGGCGGACAAGGTAGCCATAAACACCACCGCCGTTAGCAACCCCGATTTCATAAAGAAGGCGGCGTTCCGGTTTGGCACGCAGTGCATAGTAGTTGCCATAGATGCAAAACGGTCCGGCGACGGGTGGGAGGTCTTCACGCACGGGGGCCGCAAAGCCACGGGGCTGGACGCCGTGCAGTGGGCCAAGAAGATGCGCGATTTCGGCGCGGGCGAAATATTGCTTACAAGCATGGACAGGGACGGCACAAAAATCGGCTACGACCTGGAATTGACAAAGGCGGTGGCCATCTCTGTGGATATTCCCGTTATCGCATCCGGCGGCGTGGGAAACCTGGAGCACCTTTACGAAGGCTTTGCATCGGGCGAGGCCTCCGCCGCGCTTGCCGCTTCAATATTCCATTTTGGCGAGTATACTATCGCCGAGGCAAAGGCATACCTGAATGCGAAAGGGATACCGGTAAGGATATGAGCGATGTGGAACTAAAATTCGACTCTCACGGGTTGATACCGGCAATACTACAGGCCGCCGCAACCGGAAAGGTGCTGATGGTGGCCTATATGAACACCGAGGCGTTGCGCCTTACCAGGGAAACCGGGTACGCCCATTTTTACTCCCGCTCCCGCCGCGTGATATGGAAGAAGGGCGAGACCAGCGGCAACACCCAAAAGGTGCGTAAAATATTATACGACTGCGATAGCGATACCCTGCTTTTGGAGGTAGACCCCAACGGCCCCGCTTGCCACACCGGCAACGAGACCTGCTTTTTCACCGAGCTTGGGAAAGGCGATACCGTCATCCAAAATGCGCCGGATGCTAACGACAATATCGTGTCCCGCATATATCAGGTTATACAGCAAAGGAAAGCGCAACGGCCCGAAGGGTCGTACGTAGCCGGGCTTTTCAACAAGGGTGAAAACGCGATACTGAAAAAAATCGGCGAGGAAAGCGCGGAGTTTGTAATGGCCTGCATGAAGAAAGACGGCAAGAACATCGCCGCCGAGGCGGCTGACCTGTGGTTCCATTCCCTGATAGCCATGGCGGAAGCCGGGGTAGGGCCGGAAGAGGTTTTCGAGGAACTAAAACGGCGATTCAAATGAAAAAAACAAAAGCGCTTTTCCTGAACCACAACTTCATGGGGGAAGGCACCTACCTGCGCTGTTTCAACCTTGGGCGTGAGCTGGCCATAAGCGGCTACGAAATAGACCTGGTATGCGCCGACAACCAGCCGGGCGGCATGTCAGCGAAGGTGCGCTATTCCGAAGGCGGCCTGCGCGTAATAACCCTGCCCCGCTTCGGCGCGGGCGCACCATACGCCGGATACGCATTAAGGGCGCTTATGTCCATCCCATATTCCATGTCCCGCAAATACGATCTGGTGCATGCCTTTGCCGTGGCAATACCAAGCACCGCCATCCCCGCTATTGCGGCGCGTATGGCCGCAAGAAAAATCCTGGTGGATTGGGACGATGCGTGGGCCGGTGGGTTGGCCAAGTTCGCGCATCCCGCCGCCGCAAAGATAGCGGGGTTTTTGGAAGAGCACACTCCCGCTATGGCGGGGGCAACGGCGATAACCGTGGTCAGCGACCATCTTGCCGGTTGCGCCAGGAAAATATATCCGAAACTCCCGGTACACAAGATACTCAACGGCGCCGATTTCAACGCCATCCATCCGATTGATAAAAGCGCGGCGCGGCAGGAGCTTGGCATTCCGCAAGACGAGCAGGCGTTGTTGGCAATGGGAAGGACGTATACAGGTAGCCTCGAACTGATGCTGGAATCGTTCACGCAGGTGTTGAAAGATAGGCCGAACACAAAGCTGTATGTGGTGGGGGAAATCTGCGCCTACGGGAACCTGGGCGACTATGTGCGGCGCACGCTGGAGCGTTTTGCGCCGCTGGCAAACGGGAACATCATCCATGTAGGGCATGTGCCGTACAACCGGCTGAAGTATTACCTGTCGGCGGCAGACGCCCTCATCCTGCCTATGGAGAAATGCCACCACGAGGAAAGCCGCTTCCCCATACGCTTCGGCGATTATCTTGCGTCCGGCAACATAATAGTATCCAACGCAGTCGGCGAAATAAAAACGCTGATGGATAAGTACCAGGCCGCGCTTACGTCCGACCCGGCAGACAACGGCGCATTTGCGAAAAAAATGATAGAGGGGCTGGATTTGGCCCATTCCCAAAACGGATACAAAACAAGGGCGCGCGCACTTGCCGCAGGCGATTTGAGCTGGAAATCCGTGGCGGAAAAACTGGGCGCGGTCTACCAGCACCACCTGTACGGCAAGGCGTTTTCGGAAGAAAACGTGTCCGCCACATCCGAGGCCTCTCCGGTTTTCTAACGTCGCCCTGCCATCCGAAATAGCAATGCCGTTCGTTAAATTAATTTTTATATCCCGCCCCCGTTTGGTTTACAATGTAGCCATAATTTTTAAGGGGGGCGCGTGAAGTTCCGGTCTTTGTTTGCATCCGGCATTATTCTCGCCTGCCTCCTTGTTAGCCTCTCCGGCGTTGCGCAAGGGGCGGCTCCCCCACCGACACCCCCGACACCACCAGAACAGACGCAGGCAGATATCAACCGCGCGGCACAGGAGCTTGCGCAAGATAGAAAGTTGTTCCAGGAACAAAAACAGGGGCTGGAAAAACGCGAAGCAACCCTAGATCGCGCTATGGGTGTACTGAATACTTCTATCGCTGTTTTTGGCGACACGATGAACATTTGGACAATAATCCTGACAGTAATCGGAGTAATCATTGCGATTATCGCAGGCTTAGGCTTCTTTGAGTACAGGCGCCTTAAGGATTTCAGGGTCGAAGTGGAAGGGGAATTGAAGAAAGCAAAAGACTCGAATGAAGTGATTGCGCCGATTGTTGCAAAAATCAAGGAGCATGAGAAGGAAGCGGAAACCGTACGCCAACAATTGCGCGACATTTTAGATAAAACGGTTGGTACCGGGCGGGAGATGCAGGCGGGGGGCAAAGGGGAAGAGCTATCGGCGGAGATGAAGGCAAAGCTGGAGGGGTTGGCGCAGAAAATTGAATTCCTGGAAGTAATGGGTGTAAGCCTAAAGCCGGAGGATTATCTCAATAAGGGGCGCTCATTCTTTGCCAATAAGGAATATGACAAAGCGTTGATTGCCTTTGACCATGCGCTTAGCGGGAACGATAAACTTGCCGATGCTTGGTTCTGGAAGGGGCGCACTCTTCAAAGACTGGAACGGCACGAAGATGCGCTTGCCGCTCTTGAGGAGGCGATTAAGCTAAACCCGAAGGATTCTGCGGCATGGAACAACAAAGGGGTTTCACTTAACAGGCTTAAGCGGTACGAAGATGCGCTTGCCGCTCTTGAGGAGGCGATTAAGCTAGACCCGAAGGATGATGTGGTATGGAGCAACAAAGGGTGGGCTTTGGTGGGGCTGGGTAAAAAAGAAGAGGCCATAAAGGCGTACAAACAGGCTTCTTTCCTCACTGCCGAGCCTGCCTGGAAATTATATCTTGATGCCAATCTGCTGGCAATTGAGGGCAAGCGGAAAGAGGCTCTTGCCGCGCTTAAATCTGCGGTTGCCATAAATGCTGAGCGCAAGGAATCGGCGTTGCGGAATATTGAAGTTTGGGGTTCCTTCCACAGCGACCCCGAATTTATAGCCATCACGAAAAAATAACCCCCCGCATTGGTAGGTACAGGCTTCAGCCTGTATTTTGGCGCGAAGCGACAACTCGACACCCGGTAGCGTAAACAGCCTTGCAGGAGGTGCGGCCTTGAAATCGGAAAAGGTTATCGTTCGAACCCCTCCCGAACCTCCCCTTTCCAAGGGGAGGAAAATGGTGAGTGCAAAGAATCGGCGTTGCGGAATATTGAAGTTTGGGGTTCCTTCCACAGCGACCCCGAATTTAAAGCCATCACCAAAAAATAACCTTAGCCGCTTCTCCCCTTATATATCGGTATCCCTTCCCTTCCTCCCCTTTCCAAGGGGAGGAAAATGGTGAGTGCAAGGAATCGGCGTTGCGGAATATTGGAGTTTGGGGTTCCTTCCACAGCGACCCCGAATTTAAAGCCATCACCCAAAAATAACCCCCCGCATTGGTAGGTACAGGCTTCAGCCTGTATTTTGGCGTGAAGCGACAACTCGACACCCGGTAGCGTAAACAGCCTTGCAGGAGGTGCGGCCTTGAAACCGGAAAAGGTTATCGTTCGAACCCCTCCCGAACCTCCCCTTTCCAAGGGGAGGAAAATGCTGGGATGAAGTGCCTTGGCGCGAAGCGACAACTCGACACCCCATTGCCCCCCTGCGTGGCAAGCGCAAGAATGACAATGTGCGCCGGGCAAGGGCTTCTGTGGTTTACATGGCGTTTAATGGCAGGTTCAAAGTTTGGGGCAGTATCGTTTCGCCTCTATTTCGACGCTTTAGCGGGGAGCCTATGGGCTTTAGCCGCTACAAAAGCGTATAATGAAGGCGTGTCAGCCTAACTTTGTGCAGATTACACGCGAGGGATTATGAGGCTAGGGGAGCTGTTTCGGCTTGAGAAGATACGCTACATCTTTCCTATTATCCTTGTAGCCATCGCCACAGGTATGCGGATATGGCCGCTGGGCGCCCTGGAATTGCGCATTCCATACGTCACCTTCTACCCTGCCGTTATGGTTGGCGCCCTTTATGGTGGCCTTCCCGCTGGCCTTATTACGGCCTTCCTTTCCGCATTTGTGATTTTAAAATGGTCGCCCACCAGCCAACCTTTCATCAACGATTACGGCGATTGGCTGGGTATGGCGGTTTTCATTTTGAATTGCGCGATTATATCGGCCATAAGCGAGGCGATGCACCACGCAAGGGCGCGAGCCACAAAAGCGAAAGAGCAGGCCGAAGCCGCCAACAAGGCCAAAAGCATTTTCCTGGCGAACATGAGCCACGAGTTGCGGACTCCGCTCAACGCCATCCTTGGCTTTTCCAACCTTATGAAAACCGCGCCGGACACCACCCCTGCCCAAGCGGACAACCTCGAAATTATCACCCACAGCGGCGAACACCTGCTTACACTCATCAACAACATACTCAGCATTTCCAAAATCGAATCCGGCCATATGGCGCTGGAGCTGTCCACTTTAGATATCCACCAGTTCCTGCACGAGGTCCGCTCGCTTATGCATGTACGCGCGGCGGAAAAAGGGCTGGCCTTCGAATTTTCCCTTTCTCCGAATTTGCCCCGCCATATAACCGTAGACCAAACGAAGCTACGCCAAGTGCTGATAAACCTCATCGGAAATGCCATCAAATTCACAAAAAGCGGTGGCGTGGTATTTAGGGCCGAGGCCGACATTAACGAAGGACGGCAAACCGCGCAGTTGCGTTTTGAAGTTGAAGATTCCGGCACAGGCATATCCGAGGAAGACCGGGCGCGGATATTCCTTCCCTTTGAGCAAACAGGCGAACATGCGCCAGCAGAGGGCGGAACAGGGCTGGGGTTGGCTATCAGCAAGCAGTTTGTCGAGTTAATGGGGGGCAAGCTTGACTTTAAGCCCGGCTCTGACCGCGGCTCCGTTTTTTACTTTGATGTCGCAGTGGAACTTCCTCCGCCTCCAAAGGATACCTACGAATTGCGCCTGGGGCGCGTGATTGGGCCTGCGGGGGGGCAACAACGCTATCGCCTCCTCATCGCCGAAGACCAACCCGACAACCGGTTGTTGTTGCGTAAATTGCTGGAGCCTCTCGGCTTCGACCTGCGTGAGGCAATTGATGGTGGGGAGGCGGTGAGGGTTTTTGAGGAATGGTCGCCGCACCTTATCTGGATGGATATACGCATGCCAGTCCTGGACGGGCTGGAGGCGACCCGGCGCATCAGGGCGATCGGAGCGGGAGCCAACGTGAAAATAGTAGCCCTTACCGCGCATGCGCTTGAAGAGGAGCGCAACGCCATACTGGCGGCGGGTTGCGATGATTTCATCCGCAAGCCGTACCGTGATAGCGAAATATACGACGCCTTGGCCAGGCATCTGGGGGTGCGTTTTCTTTATGCCGAGGAGCAATCGCCCGTTGTGTCCGAATATGCCGTTGCGTTGGATGGAACCAGGTTGAAGATGTTGCCTGCGAACCTGGTCCAGGAGTTGCGCCATGCCGTGGTGCTTTTGGATGACTGGCGGTGCATGGCGCTGGCCACGGAAATCGGGGCCACAGACCACGAATTGGGCACAAAAATAAGCGCTATGGTAGAAGGCTTGCGTTACAAGGAATTGCTTGCGGTTTTGGATAAAGTTGTCGGAGGTGAGACTAAATGAACACCGCCGCAAAGCCCACGTATTCCGGGGACATCCTTGTTGTTGAAGACACGCCCGCAAGCCTTAAGTTGCTGGTGGATATCCTTACGGGGGCGGGCTACCGTGTTCGCCCTGCCAGCGATGGCGAGTTGGCGCTTC
>JAHFEI010000366.1 GCA_023248615.1 Nitrospinales bacterium
GAATCCCGGAGCCGTCAGGGACTGGTTTGCCTCCTTCATTACATCTGCTGCCGATCCCCGGTTGCGGATGGTGCATGAAACGATCCTGCGCGAACGGATTTCCGCCAGTCGATAACGGGCGCGAGGTTTGTTTATCCACCCGCTCGGCAGCGGGGCGATGCACGTTAAGAATAATTATTACCCATTGAGTAAAGGGGGGAGGATGAAGGTCGCGGTCATGCAACCCTACTTTCTTCCCTATCTGGGATATTGGCAGTTGATGGGGGCTGTGGATCAGTTTGTCATTTTCGACGATGTCGCGTTCATCCAAAAAGGATGGATAAACCGCAACCGTCTGCTATTAAATGGCGCGCCACATCTGTTTACATTGCCCCTTGAAAATGCGAGCCAGAACAGGCTGATCAGTGAGATACGTTTGCTTCCCGGCGCGGAAGGCCGGAAAAAAATCCTTGCCACGGTACACCACGCCTATGCCCGCGCTCCCTTTTTCCAGGAGGCATTTGCTTTGGTGGAAGAGGTTGTGATGTGTTCCGAAGAATATCTGGCGCCGTATCTTGCCTTCGGCATTAAGCGTATTGCCCGCCATCTGGGGTTTACCGCGGATTTCACCTGTTCGTCCGGGATGGAAGCGGGCAGGGGAATGAAGGGGAGCCAACGAATCATTGCGTTGTGCAAAGCCCTGGGCGCGGATGAATATATAAATCCGCCGGGCGGTGCGGGCATCTACCAGGCAAATGAGTTTTCCGAAGCTGGCATACATCTGCGCTTTTTGCAGCCCGGGGAATGCCGGTACCGTCAGTTCGGCGGGCCGTTTGTGCCGTGGCTTTCCATTGTGGATATTTTGATGTTCAACAACAGCGAAGCCGTTGCGGCGCTTCTGGCCGACTGCCAAAATGCTGCCGCGCAGTAACGTCGCTCGGGTACGGGTTTCACGAATTTAGCGTGATCCCGTGATACCTTTTCAAAAGCTCTTCGTGCTTAATCGCCGAATTCTTGTGGTTTAATATGGCGACGGCGGTCTCAAGTCCCATCTTGGCGGCCATGTCCACGTTGACATAGCAGAACATCCCTTGCCGTCCGATGGTAAGCAGGTTCTCGATCTGGTCGATATGCTGAAAAACTTCTTTGAGGGTATTTTCGTAGTTTACCAGATAGCGGGGATAGGCGTAATGTTGATATTCGCTGCGGCTATCAACGATGTCCTTCTCTTGCAGCCCGAATAGCGGGCCATACAGCTTAAGTACCGCGCCAACGAGTTCGTTATTTGTGGCGTTCCAGGCCCAATCCCCTTTGTTACAGGGGAATTCGAACGTAAGCCCGCATTTCCCTTCGGGCACCATGCCGAACTGATTGTGTCCCGTCTCCGATACGCGGTTGAAGGGGAACCGATCCTCGGAAAAGTAACACCAATCGAAACCCGACACTTTGGGCTTGTTTACCTTAAGAAAAAGGAAGCGCTCGGAACAGTATTCAAGGTTATTCACTTTTGCCCGGATGTCCGCCGGCAGCTCGGGCATTTCCTCCACCAGCTTGTCGAGCGGCATGCTGGACACAACGTAAGAGTTTCCTGTTTCATAATTTCCCCTGTCCGTTTCCAGCCGGACGGCCCGGCCGTTTTGAATATGGATCGCCTTGACCTCTTCGCCAAGCCGAAGCGTGGCGTGCGGCATTGCGGAAAGCAGGCGCGCATACCGCTCGGCGATGGCTCCGATGCCCCCCTTGGGGTAATATGTATCCCATCGGGAAAGATCCGATGCCTTGTTGTAATGTGTGCGCTTAAGAATTTCCCGCTGAAAGTAATTTCTAACGCTGAGGACGGGTATCTTCAGCTCGCCAATCTTTCTGGAAAGATCATGGGGATTTTTTTTCCAGACCCGTTCGATATACGGGCCAAAATAGGTTTTATAAAGGGTGGTGCCAAAACGGCTCAATATCCATTCATCCAGATGTTCGGTGTGCGGAATGCCGTACAAAAGTGCATAAACACGTGACATCAAAAAATCGAACGATGCCCTGACCATTAATGGGCCGCTCATCGAAAGCAAAGCATCGATTCCCACCAACGGATAAGAAACAAACTTCCCATAGATGTAAAGGCGCACATTCGGTTTACGGGGGATAAAGTCGTCCCCCATGAGATACAGGAAGTGCTTGATGATGTTTTGGTCGTTGGTATGGAAGTTGTGGGGGCCGTAATCGAATTTCCAGCCATCCCAATCGATGGTGGCGGCAAGCCCGCCGGGAATAGTCATTTTTTCTATCACGGTCACCGGCATCCCTTGTGAAGCCAATTTCCAAGCGGTGCTGA
>JAHFEI010000367.1 GCA_023248615.1 Nitrospinales bacterium
AATTCCGAACTCAAAGAGGGGATGCTTGATGCCCTCGCCACCTGTTACAAGCGCTGGAAAGGGGATTCAAATTACCGCATAGAGGACGCTTCAATAATTACCAGCAGGGGATGTCCTTGCACCTGTACTTTTTGCGCCATTCAAAACGTCTGGGGCTCAAAATACCGGATGTACCCGGCGGAAAAGGTTTTGGAGGAAATCTCCTCCCTTTATCACGAATATGGCGCCCGGCATATACTGATAATGGACGACAACTTCACCGCGAACAAAAAAAGAACCCTTGAGATATGCCGCGGCATTGTGAAACGTAATTTGAACCTGCGGCTCACCGCTCCCAGCGGCATATATATGCCAAGCCTGGATGAAGAAGTGATTGCCGCGATGAAGCAGGCGGGGTTTGCCGAAGTCTATCTTGGCATAGAATCCGGCAACCAGAACACGCTGGACAACATTATCAGGAAAAAGCTCGATCTCTCGAAAGTTGGGAATATCGTTGATTTGTGCAGGAAGCACGGCATAAAAACCGGCGGATTTTTTATTATCGGTTTTCCCGATGAGACGGTCGAAGCCATGAAAGATACCATCGAGTTCGCCGTTAATTCCGGCATCGACAATGTACGCCTTTACCTGTTCCAGCCGTTCCCCGGTTCGGAGATGTACCGCTACATGACGGAAAAGGGGTATCTCAGCGACGATTACGATGTCACCAAGACGAACGTCGTGCGGGAAGAGGTCTTCGTGAAAAGCCCTAATTTCACAGCTCATGAGCTTCTCGGCCTTCTTCAGCATGGAAGGGAATTACTCAACAAACGCGGTCAGCTCGCAGGTCCGTTTAAGGAACGTAAAAGTGCAAACTGATGCGATTGTGGAAAATCGCATTGCCCCGCTTGTTGCCGTGTTTTAGGACGAAATGAGCACGCGCCCCCTTCCGTCCATTTTCATTAATGTTCTCTACCTTCTGAACCTCATCGGCGGGTTATCGTTTCAGGTATACATCGCCGCGAGATATGGCGCGTCTCACGCGATGGACGTGTTCATCGTCACAAACACCATCGTAATGTTATTTATCGCATCAATTGTCAGCAGCCTTGCCGGCGGTTTTATACCGTTATTCACCCGAAAGCAGAAAGAGGAAAAAGGAGGGGAATGGCGTTTTTCCGGAAACAGCCTTGCGACCATGGCGGCGGCGGCCACCGCCATGCTGGTGGCACTGTACTTTGCCGCTCCCTTTGTACTTCCGTTGGCGCTTGGAAGGGGGCGGGAGGCCGTTACCGGCGCCGATGTGTTGCTGTTGGTATTGCAAGGGGCTTCCATCCCGCTCACCATAATGTCGCAGGTGATCATCCTCTCGCTGAACTGCGTTTCCAGATTCCTTGTTACCGGTTTTAGTTCCATCGTCAATGTTTCATTCATGCTTGGCGCCGCGGTAATGATGGAGGGAGGGTGGGGGATAACAAGCCTGGGAATTGCTGTAATGTCCGGCGCCCTCGCACAGCTCCTGTTCCTGCTCTATTTCTATCTGCGCGAGATGCGTAGCGCGGACGCCATTCCTTGGCCTGTTTCGCTCACGGACAAGAGTGTTTACACGATGATGGCGCATAGTTCCACGCTGATGCTGGCGTTCATGCTATTCAAGGTTGGCGATCTGGTCGAACGCGGCCTTGCAAATTCACTTGGCGAGGGGTATGTATCGTACATCGGCTATTCCTATCGCTTGCTTACCGTGGGTTCCTCGCTTTTATCGGTGGGCCTCATAACCACCGCATTCCCTGCTTTGAGCAGAATGGCGGCGGAAAACAACATGGAAGGGATGCGGATCAGGATTGTGGGAGTTTTAAAAACCCTCGTTTTAGTTCTCATCCCGATCACCGTATGGTTTTTCGGGGAAGGGGATCTTATTATCCGGCTGTTTTTTCAACGAGGCCAATTCACCGCGCATACCACAGCGATGGTGTTCCAGACGATGAAATACCAGGTGGGAATACTATGGTTTTCGGCGGTTACCACGCTGTTTACCCAAGTCCTCTACTCGTTTAAAGAGATAAAAAAGGTGTTAATGATTGCCGCGGTAGGCTCCACTTCCCTCATTTTATTAAAATATGCATTTATGTATATAGGGGGGTTTCCCGGGCTTGCTGTGTCCACGACGGTGAATTTCATTGCATTTACGGTGGTGTTGTACGTCGTTATCGAACGCAGGATCGGGACGCTCGGTTTATTGGAGCATATCGGGAAGGAACGGAGGTTTGCCACGGCGGCCATCCTTTTGGTTGCCATATCGTTCTTGGTGGAATATTTTG
>JAHFEI010000071.1 GCA_023248615.1 Nitrospinales bacterium
TTGCCGCAGTATTCTCCACGTTCGTTATGAAGTTGGTGCCGTATCCTATGCCGACTATGGCATTTGATATGTAACCGCCATCATGCCCATTTACCCCGCACCCTTCGCCGGAACCGCAACCGCTGTTATTGAAAAACTCTATGCCCCAGCGCGCTTTTGTTTCCACCCGTTGCATGATGCCAGCGATATTCCCGGCCACAAATTCATCCGGCTCAAGGGCAACGTCTTTCTGCACCCTTATGGTATACCGTTGCTTAAGGGTGCCCCAGGTGCTGTCCGGGTTGTCGGCGGTATTGTATTCATACACGTCCAGATAACCGCCGGTAAGTTCGTAAGTAATCTTCTTCCCCGCCGCATTGGAGTACGGGGTCGTGCTGGCAGGCACTGCGGCGGTGGGGCCGTATTTCCATACCCACCAACCGTTGCCGCTGTCGCCTATCAACCTGCAGTTGCCACCGCCAGTGCGGGATGTGGCCAACCCGCCGACAAGCACCTTCCTGCCGACATCAATACGCCTCATGGTGGCCCAGTTTAAAAAGTTGCCGCTCCACACCCCGGCCGCATCTATGTAAAAATAACCGGCTCCGTAGGTGTACTTAAGGGCGGGCGTAAAGTAGCCGTAGTAGGTTTTTGTGGAATCGTAAGGTGTGGCGCCAAAAGCGGCGCCAACCGCGCCGTCCGGGTACGCCTGGTCGTTCATGCTTCCGGAATTGTCCATTATAATAAGCACGTTTGGTGTTACGGTACTGCTCATGAAAATCGGCATGTCCGTATAGTCCGCCATTGTTTCCACCGCGCTGGCCGGTTGGCCGCCCATAAGCAAAAGCGCCCCAAAAAGAAAAGAAAAGACGGCTTTTTTCATAAACATCTTCCACCACCTTCTACACATTTAAAGTTGATACGCACAGTCGACGAACTGTTGGCAATAACATTCCTGTTGTAGGCGTCTATCTTGTAGTAAATGCCAACGCCGCCCGCAGTCCCGCTACCGATACCTTCGTACCGCGCCGCAGATTCCGTAGAGGAGCCGGGCATGACCTTGCTCTTGAGGTAATCCACGTCTATGCTCACCACGTCCCCCATTACCCTGACGGTAGCATTTGGGTTCGCGGTAACGGAATCGGAACCGTTTGCCGTAACGCCGGATATCTCGTCCTCCAGGTTGGCCGTGCTGGCTATCGTCAGGTTCGCGTTGCCGGTGTCTATTGATGACAACTTCATCCCGTTTGCCATAGCTCGCTTCACTATGCCGGTGGCAAAATCCGAGCCGCCGTCCGAAAGGTACACGGTCTGCTGGTACACCTTGTAGTCGGCGCTTATGTGGAGGCCCTGAGACGCGGTCATGACGGCGGCAAGCGAAAAAACGGCTAGGACGGTAACTGTCATAAGCGCGACGATAAGCACCGCCCCCGCTTCGCCCCTTAATACCATGCTCGCCCTTTTCAACATGCCATCCTCAGTAATATTTGTTCCGCAGGAGTATTGTGGACTGCACCGTCTCCGCGATGTATTGGCCGGTAAGCTTGTGCGGTTTGTCCGATTGCACCGTGACGGTGATGATAATCCCCTCCACCAAGTCAAAGGATCGGGTAGCCACCGTGTTGTCCGGAAAGCCGACACCCGCCGTAGTTGTAATAACGGCAGAATTTACGCTCCCGGTCGGATAGCCTATGCCATGCGTCTCGCTATGGGTCGCATTGCCGGAGGAATCCGTGTAAATGTAATCCACATAAAAAGCGGTGACGTTCGTCCACTTATTGCTCCAGCTTGAAATAGCGCCCGTCGTAGGGTCAATATTCGCCACTTGCAGTGTGTTAGGGTTTGCCGCAGTGTTAACCCACTTGACTCCCACCATTTCGTAAGCGTTTTTATCCAGCGTGCCGTTCTCGTTCCAGTCGCGCGTAAAATATATTGAGGTGTCGTTTGTTATCGGGGCGCTGGCAAAGCTGTCGCCCACGCCCCCGTTGCACTGTTTCAGCCAGAAAACGGCGCCGTCCTTTTCGGTAGGATTTAGCCCCAACATCCTTATACTGCGCGTTAGCTCGTCTGCCAGCAGGCGCGCATTTGAAATGGTGCGGCTGGAAGTCTTTTCCCCGGCAAACAGGTAATTGTTTGCGTTAAATGTTTTCATTATCACCATGCCGACTACCGAGGAGATGACTATGGCTACCAACATTTCCGGCAACGAAAATCCGTTTTGGTTTCTCATCCTTCGCAACATTGTCATACCCCTTGTATGGCGGTAGATACCACCACATAGAAGTCCGTAACGCCCTCTTTCCAGCCCACAACTACCGTTACCGTCTTCATGCCTGTCCCCGGCACGTTATCGCGCACCACCCACGCCCGGCGCAACGCCGTGCCGGGAGTAAGCGATGGCGAATCGAGGGTCGTAGAGCTTTCCACCAGGCCGTTCATCGCGTATGCGTGGTCAGGGCTGGCAAACATCGTTGCGGGGTCGGTAACGGCATCATTACCTGAGTTTGCATTCGAAAGGTCGGTCGAAGCGACATCGTCCGCAGTGCCAAGCACCCCGTCCGGCCCCATATCGAACCCTTCGTACCGCAACAACTCTATCTGGCTTTGCGCCAGGATGCAGGCTTCTACATAATGGCGGCTGTTTTTATTGCCGCCGACGATGGTAAGTGAAACCGACGCAAGAGCCACCAAGGCAACGGAAAAGATAATAACGGCTACAAGCGTTTCCACCAAAGTGAAACCGCCGTTTTGGCAAACCGTAAATCCAAGATTCAACCGTTTCAAAAAACTACCTCGTTTTTACAAACACCTTTTGCCCGACCGCTCCATTATCTATCAGCAAGCGGTAAAAATCCAATCTATACAGGAGCATAGTTCGTGCCACGAGAGAGTGGTGCAAAACCGCTATATTCCAGTTACATGCAAAGCAAAATTTTACGGCAACTTCCAACATGTGCACTTTTGTAGAATCGCAACAGATTTTTTGCGTCCAAACAACTGGGTTAAACGAAAAAAGGCCTGCCTCCCAGAGTGGGAGGCAGGCCATCGGGCTTTACAGGCTGTGCTGGTTATTTTTTGCGCGCACTCTTTTTTACCTTGCCGCTTTCGCTACGCTTGTCCGTGTCTTCCGACTTGTTGTCCTTATCGTCGGACTTGGCGGAGGATTCGGATTTTTTGGCCTCATGTTTTTCGGCGTCGTCCGTCAACTCGACCTTGTCGCCTTTTCCCTTGGTTGTTTCAACGTTCTTCACTTTTTTGCCTTTTTCCTTGCGTTCGTCATCGTAGCTCTTGCTCTTTTCGGCCTTGCAAAGGTCGTCCAGGTCTTCAATGTCCTTATCCTGCTTGTCGCGCTTCACATCGTGGTCTACCTTGTCCTGTTCGGTCTTGCCGGATCTATTGGCGTAGTTATCATCCTCGTCTTCTTTTTCTTTCTGTTTTGCCGCCTTGGCCGCACAGTTGCTGGTTTCCGCTACCTCTTGGCACTCTCCCATTGAGTCGCCATGGGCCATGTGCGCCGCTACGGCGGATTCATCGACCGAGAGGGTAATCGAGTGGGACTCGTTGCCCGTTACATGGCAAATCGTGGCCTTGTGGCTATCGTTATCCGCGTAGGCCTTTGACGGCGCGGTCACCAAAGCCAGCGCAACCAGAACCATTGTCGCTAACATCGAAATTTGTTTCATAATCCCTGCCTTTAAAAAAATTTTAGTTACAACCGCTAACCGTACGCACCGCCACATCACTCATGCGGCATTCCACATCTGGCGCAAACGGCAATTTACCTGACAATTTTATACAACCCCAAAAACCATCGTTACCTCCATCCACTCACCATCACCTCCACGACATTATCTACCAGTTAAAATCTTTTTCCAAGTCATGCTCTTTTGTAGGTGCATAGATGGTGCCAGAGGCGGCACTGCCATAGCCCTTTAAATACAACGCCTTGTCGATATGGTCGAGATACCTGAAGCAGAAGATGTCTATTTTTATGCAACACTAACTCATTTTTCGCACAGTGTCTCACGGCATGGGAGCTGGCTCCCGCAAGGGGTTGGATAGGGCCTTGGCTAAAACCGCCAGATAACGCCAAGGGTGGATGCCTGGTTTATGCCACCCATCCCGTAGGTGCGGAAACTGTCGTTCCTCGGAAGGAAGTGGGATGTTGTGGCAAGGGTAAGTTCCGCATCTGGAGCCACGTTCCAGTGGATGGTAAGAGCCACAGAGTCGGCATTGGATGAATCCAGCCCCGTTATGAACTGGTGTCCGTATGTAATATCTGTTGCGAGCATATTTCCCATCGAAATTATCACGCCCGCCGAAAGGTCCAGCACGTTGGCGAATGTCCTTTTTGTGTATTCGGTGCGGTAGTTGCCCAGGCCGTAAGTGACGGCAACCTCCATAGAGCCGCTCCATTTACCTTCCACCCCCGCTTCCCAGCTATAAAACGCCTCATCGCCGGACGCATCGGAGGAACCGGCAAGCCTGCACTTTGCCGCCAACTGGTTTTTGTTTTTCACGTCGTTGTAGAACCGGTAGCGCACCCCCAGGGGGATGATTTCCAGGTCGTCCGTAATCCCGTGGCGCAAATAAAGGGCGGGATACAGGTACCAGCCGGAGCCGTTTTGCTTTTCGATAAAATCCATCCCAAGCCCCATCTCGCTTTTACCCTTTGGCAACGTAATGGGGCTTGCAAGCTGTATGGCGGTCGGTATCGGCTCTGCCGCGCGGGCGGAGCCTGCAAAGGCAACAAGCGCTACCAGAAGAATTGTTATAGCGCACACGGTACGTCGCAAGGAAACCATCTGGCAGATTATATCGGATTAACCCGAATTATCCATAGGCAAGCCGCAAAAAACCTTTTAGCCCCTTAAAATGAGGCCGGATTTTGGGAATTGGGGGGTACAATAGGCCACATAATATGTGGAAACATAAACCATGAAAATTAAGTCGTTGCTGACCAACAAGGTATTCATTGCGGTAGCCGTGGTTGCCATCGGCGCATCGGGATATATTTTTTGGAGCAAGGCGCACAAGCCGAGCATGGCGGAACGGTACAAAACCCAACAGGCGGAAATGGGCGACGTCGCCAAAACCGTAGCGGCAAACGGCGCCTTAAACCCGGTTGTGCTGGTAAGCGTGGGAACACAAGTATCCGGGACGGTGCTTAAACTAAACGCAGATTTCAACGACAAGGTAAAAAAGGGGCAGGTCTTGGTGGAGCTCGACCCGTCCATCTACAAAGCGCAGGTAAACCAAAGCAGGGCCAACGTCAGTAACGCCGAGGCGGGGCTGGAGCTTGCCACGACCAACGAAGCGCGGATGCGCGACATCTACAAGCATGGATACGCCACCAAACAAGAGCTGGACCAGGCGGTGCAGGTTTTAAAATCGGCGCGGGCGCAGTTGGCGCTGGCGCATGCGCAATTGGAAAAAGACCTCATAAACCTTGCTTATACCGTAATCAAGTCGCCCGTTTCGGGGGTGGTTGTCGACAGGCAAATCGATGTGGGACAAACCGTGGCGGCAAGTTTCCAAACTCCGACACTTTTCAAAATCGCGCAGGACCTGAAGAAAATGCAAATCGACTCCAGCTTCGCGGAGGCCGATATCGGAAGCATCACGGTTGGGCAAGTGGTACGGTTTTCCGTAGACGCATTCCCCAACCGCTTTTTCAAGGGCATTGTAAAATTAGTCCGCCTTAATCCCACCACACAGCAAAATGTTGTCACATACGACGTGGTGGTGGACGTAAACAACCAGGACCAGGCACTGCTCCCCGGGATGACAGCGTACGTCGGCATTACCGTAGCCCAGCGCAAAAATGTTTTGCTTGTGCCTAACGCCGCGTTGCGTTTCAAGCCCCCGGAGACCGCGCGAAAATCCGCCAGGCCAAAGGGGAAAAACGAAAAACGTGATGCCGCATCCGGGACGGTTTATCTGGTTGCTGGCGACCAACTCCGCCCGATTTCCATCGGTATCGGCATAACAGACAACAAATATACCGAAGTGGTTTCCGGCGACCTGAAGGCTGGCGACAGCGTGGTGGTGGAGGAAATTTCGGCAGCGGCACCAAGGCCCGGGCAACCGCCAAGTTCGGTAAGAATGAGAGTGTTCTAATGTCCGACGGTTCTGTGGTGCGTGTCGCCGGATTGGGCAAACAATACCACACCGCCGCAGGGCCGGTACCGGCGTTGGCGAATATTAACTTGAGCATTTATCCTGGCGAGTTTGTGGCGGTGATGGGGCCTTCCGGCTCCGGCAAATCCACATTCATGAATATTCTGGGTTGTCTGGACCTGCCATCGGATGGCTCCTACTTCCTGAACGGGACGGATGTGCGCTCACTGACCAAAGACCAATTGGCCCAGTTGCGGAACAGGGTGATTGGCTTTGTGTTCCAGGGGTTCAACCTCCTTTCCCGGTCAACGCTTCTAAAGAATGTGGGGTTGCCGCTCGTTTACGCGGGGATGGGCAAGGACGAGCGGAACAAATTAGCGCACGGCATGCTCGAAAAAGTCGGGTTGGGAAAATATGGCGATTCATTGCCAAACAGTATTTCCGGCGGACAACAGCAACGGGTGGCTATTGCCCGCGCTCTGATAAACAACCCGCGCCTAATCCTTGCCGACGAACCGACCGGAAACCTCGATAGCAATACCAGCAGGGAAATTATGGACATCTTCTCCCGCCTTAACCGGGAGGAGGGCATCACCATCGTGCTGGTAACGCATGAGCCGGATATTGCGGCATATGCCAAGCGCCTTGTGCGCTTCATGGACGGACGTTTGGCCCACGATGGCGCGGTTGATATCCAAGAAGGACGCGCAGAATGATAGGCGCGATGATAAGCGAAGCGTGGCACGCGATGGGGGCAAACCGGTTGCGCACTTTCCTCACCATGCTGGGGATGGTGATTGGAGTAGGCGCGGTAATCCTGATGCTGGCGATTGGACAAGGGGCGCAATTCCAGGTCGACCAGTCGATATCTTCCATGGGAAGCAACCTTTTTATTATCCTTTCCGGGGCGTCTACTTCGGGCGGCGTGCGTTCGGGAAGCGGAGCCGTGCCGACATTAACTATCTCCGATGCCGAGGCTTTGGCCGACCTGCCGGGTATTGCCGGTGTCGCTCCTACATTGCCGGGGCAGGCGCAAATTGTCTATGGGCCGAATAACTGGAGTACTTCGGTGCTGGGCGCCACTCCACAGTATTTTGATGTGCGCGACTGGAAGCTGGTATCCGGCTATCCGTTTACAGAATCGGACGTGCGATCCGCAACACGTGTGGCCTTGGTTGGACAAACCGTGGTTAAAAATCTTTTCGATGACGAAGAGCCTGTGGGCAAAACCATCCGCATCCGCCAAAGCCCCTACCTGGTCATCGGCGTCCTGTCGGCCAAGGGGCAAAGCCTGGATGGGCGCGACCAGGATGATACGGTGGTGATTCCGGTAACGACCGCCCAGACCAAACTATTCGGTTCGCAATTTAAGGGGGCGGTTCGTTTCATCATGGCGCAAGCCACTTCCGCCGATGCCATGCCTTCCGCCGAGCGCTCCATGAACCAGCTGTTAAGGCAACGCCACCATATCCAGGAGGGCGCGGAAAACGACTTCACAGTCCGCAACCTTACCGCCCTCGCCAATGCCGCCGCCGAGACGACCCGTGTAATGTCCCTCATGCTGGGCGCCATAGCGTCAATCTCGTTGCTGGTGGGCGGAATAGGGATTATGAACATCATGCTGGTCTCCGTTACCGAGCGGACGAAGGAAATAGGCATACGCATCGCCATCGGCGCTCGCCAGCGCGATATCCTGATGCAGTTTTTGCTCGAGGCAATTTTCATTTCGCTTATCGGTTGCCTGATAGGTGTGGCAACCGGCGTAGGGGGCGCCATCCTGGTGAACAAGGTTTCCGGCTCCGTTGTGGTCATCACCTTAAGCTCCATCGTGATGGCCTTTATGGTAGCCGCCGGGGTGGGCGTATTTTTCGGGTTCTATCCCGCAAACAAGGCCGCCCGGCTGGAGCCTATAGAAGCCCTCCGCTACGAATAACAACCACGCCCACCAGGGCCTGCTATTATCCCGCTCGCCCCGCTAGAGGATGCGATTTAATTAATAAACGCCGATAATACGCGTGTAGAATTGGGGTGGGTGATGGGATTTCAGTAAGGGGTGAGCGCTTCAAATGTGGTCATGTAGAGAATGTCGGCTGTAGAAAAAAGAAAAGAGCCCCGTTATAGGCTTGAGGCCTTTGGCCTTAAAGGGCATATTGCCGTTTATCCAAATCCCAAATTAATCGAAGTGGGATTCGAGGACATTTCGCAAAGCGGCGCCGGGCTAGCAATACTTTCCGAGTTGGACGAGGGGCAAAAAAAAGACTTGGCCACGCTGGTAAAGGCTTCCAAAGGGGGAAACAAGATACCGGTCCAACTGGTATTTAAAAACACCAAAATATCGGTAGACATTATCAACATGCTCCACGAGAAAAGGTTTGGGGTG
>JAHFEI010000072.1 GCA_023248615.1 Nitrospinales bacterium
ACACAGGCTTTCCACCATCCTGCACGCGCACCGGATAATCGTAATGGAAAAAGGCGTGATAATGGAAGAAGGCGCCCACGAGGAGCTTATGGCACGCGACGGGCTTTACCGGAAAGTGTTTGCCCTACAGTTCAGCGCCCACGGGAGCGGGCCTGCCAGAGCGTGAAAACGCCCAGAAAACCGCCATCACAAAAACAACAAGCTGGTAGGCCAGAAACAGGCTCGGAGCTTCCATCTGGTTTGCCATATTGGAAAGCGCCGCCAGCGCCGCAAACGCGAACATAAGCCCCCTATCAGCCGCCACACCCATGGGACGGAGGAAAACCGAGTGTCCTATCGCCAGGATTACCGGGATAAGCCATATCAGGTAGTGTGGTTCCATCCTGTTTCCGA
Source organism: Nitrospinales bacterium (assembly GCA_023248615.1). Lineage (GTDB taxonomy): Bacteria > Nitrospinota_A > UBA7883 > JACRGQ01 > JACRGQ01 > JAHFEI01. The sequence continues at coordinate 394 of JAHFEI010000072.1, forward strand.
AGGCGAGCGGCAAGATTGGCAGGTAAAAATAAAAAGGCCCGTAAGAAGGGCCACCGTTCCTGCGGTTGATGGCAAGGTGGCACAATACCGCCACCAGCAACCCGGCAAGGGAACAGGCGGTGCGCACCGCAGGGAACCATTCGCCATTACCGGCGGTGGAAACATCCGGAAGCGATGCGCCAAGTACCCCGGCATAGGCTGAATAGTAGGCCACAATCTTTCCCCCAGCCACCATCCACGGAAGGACGAACACCATTACGGCGACCCAAAAAAATGTCTTCAGGATGATGCCAAACATCCGGTTAACCAGCAGGAAGACGATTAAAACTACCGGCGCAAGCTTGATGGAAATCCCTGCGGCAAGGAAAAACGAGGCTGTCCATGGCCTTCCACCTTTCAGGAAAACGACAAAGGCCACTATCGCGGCAAGAACGATAATATTTATCTGCCCGTTGCGAAAATTCGATTGCAACTGGCCAAAGAAAAAAACAAACGTGCCAAGCAACAACAGCCGGTTTACATCCCTGCCGTTAATCCGCTCCTCCGAATATTTTAGGGAAGCGACCAATAGCAGGAAGCTGGCCGAATACCACACCATATGAGCCGCCCATACCGGCAGGAAATTAAGAGGCTCTACTATGAACGCGGTAAACAAGGGGTATAGCAGTCCCCATTCGATGCCGTACGGGTTGTTCCCCTTGAAAAAAACGTCAGATGCGTACAAATAAATTGTCAGGTCGTTCCCATGCTCCCTCATCACCCCTTTTTTAATCGCCTGTACGAGAAAGAAAACAAACAGCCCGGCAACAAGGAAGACGGCGGCCTTTTCATCCCGGTTGCGAGGGGGAATATCCTTATTCATTGTGCGATTATAGAACACAGGAGGGCGTGTGACGCTGATATACTTGCAACATGGACCAGAAGGAAATTATCGAGGGGCTGAGGCCCATTTGCCTCTGCAAGGGAATAAAGAAAAAGGTCTTCATGAAACATATTGCCGAGGGCATAAAAACCGTAGAAGGCCTGAAAAAAGCGACCGGCGCAGGAACCGGCTCGTGCGGCGGAAAGCGTTGTACGCCCAGGATAACCGACCTCATCAAAAACCTGTAGCCAAGGCACACCGCCCTCAAAACCAACCCGCCGAAAACCGAAAGCCTGGAAAAACCAGCTACAGGCCGAGGTGCCTTTTAACGAGAGAGAGAAAATCTGCCGGTATCACGGGCTTGTTCACAAAGTCGCTGGCGCCCAACCGCAGGGCATTATCCCGCGCTTCCACCCCAGATAAAGAGGTCACCACAATAACGGGAACCATCTTCGTTTGCGGACTCCCATTTACCATTGTCACAAGGCCAAAGCCGTCCATCTCCGGCATTTGGATATCCGTAATAATAAGCGCAGGTGTGACATGACGAAACATCTCCAACGCCTCTTTCCCGTTCCCGGCTTCCAAAACCTCAATGCCGCCGAGGCTCCCGATTAGTTCCTTCATCGTTTCCCTGTGTATCTCCTGGTCGTCCACCACAAGCACTACCTGCCCGCGCTCCGGCAATGTCGCCGTAAATACGCTTCCGATGCCGGGCCGTGACTCCACAGAAAGCGTCCCACCATGCGCCAACATGATGTCATAGGCATACGGAAGGCCAAGCCCGGTTCCCATTTCGCCATACGTACCCAAAGTCGTGGTGCGAACATCATTCGTAAAAATATTTTCCACCATCTCCTCTAGCACTCCCACGCCGGTATCCCGAACGGCGATAACCGGTTTCCCCGGCTGTGGGGCGAATACGGAAATGCTCCCACCTTCAGGAGTGAACTTCACCGCATTAGTCAAAAGGTTTTGAAGCGCCTGCCCGAACAATGCCGGATCTGCAAAAATTCGCATATCTTCCGGCAATTCGTTGCGCAGGGAAATTTTCTTTTGCGATGCCGCAAGCTCAACGCCATGGATATGGATGGCGGCTATCTCGCGGGCCAAGAGAGCAGTTTTGCGGGGAATTATCTTTCCAGACCTAAGCCTGCTGTGGTCGAGCAGTTTATCTATCATGGACAATAGCCTGCCGGTTGACTCAAACATCCGCGGCAAAAGGCCTTTCTCCACCATCTCTTTTGCGCTCATCCTGCCATCATTCAACATTCTCAATGCGCCATAGATGGAAGAAAGCGGCGATTTGAGGTCGTGCGAGACAATAGTTACAAATTGGTCTTTAAGTTTAGTAGCTTCTTCGGCCTTTTCTTTCGCCTCTTTCAGCGCCTCTTCCGCCCTCTTGCGCTCCGTTATGTCGCGAATTATCGTAACCCGGACATTCCTGCCCTTGTGGTGTATCTTCCTGCCCCGGATTTCTGCGGGGAACACCGACCCATCCTTTCTTATAGACATAATTTCATATGATCCCTCGGAACTTGCTGTAACTTTTTCTCTTGCTACTTTCCTGTAATCGGGATGGATAAAAATTTCTATCCCATTTTGGCCAATCACTTCGCCCACACTATAACCATGCATCTGCGCCGCCTGTCCATTGATATCCAAAATAATTCCCTGGTCGTGAATGATAATCCCTTCATAAGTGGCGTCGGATAATTTCTTTAGCCTCTCCTCGCTTTCCTGCAACTGTTCCGTCCGTTCTACAACCAACTTCTCCAGGTTGCTCCGATGCCGTACTATCTCCTCTTCCGCCAACCTTCGATTATTGACCGCATCATTAAACGCGGCGGCAAGTTCCCCTATCTCGCTTTCGGATTTCACCTCAACGCGGAACCCAAGATTTCCGCTCCCGACCTCCTGCACCCCTTTTATAAATTCACCGACGGGGTTTATTACCTCTTTGGTAAGCAGGTGGTACGTATAGGTTGCGTACAAGATAAATGCCGCCGCGATAAAGATAAACATTTTCAACACCAGCGTGTGTATGTAGGCCAACTCTTTTTTCATCGATACACAGAGCCGCACATAGCCAATCCTTTTCTTGCCGCCAGCGCCAGTGGCGGCGGCGGAAGATGCCTCGCCGGTAAAGAAACCCTCCTCATCCATGTGACGGGAGGTGATTTCCAGGGGTACAACCGTTTCGCTCACCGATTCGTGCAACGGATGGCCGTAGGTGATGACCGTCTTCTCCTTGGCGCCATTCTTCAAGGGCGGAGGAGTGAAGGACTGGAGGCGATACTCGGATAGCACCCTTTCTTCGCCTCCCGTAGTTTCTACAACCGCCGCATAAATCACGTCATCCTGCTTTTTTATCCCCTTCAAAAGGTTTTGCAAAATAACGGTATCTGCCGTTATGAAACCATACTCGGCGCCTGCCGCCAGATTCTCGGTCAATGAGACAAGCCTTTCGCCGTGCTCCTTGCCCAGCCCCTTTTGGAGCTGGTACACCACAAATAGAATCAGGATTACGCTTACCAGTGCAACGCCCACAAACATCCGGTAGAGAAGTTGGTAACGCAGTCCGCGTTTATTCATCCCAAGGCGGTTATTCATAAACCTCCTTCGCATTTTTTATTATTGATGCCGGTATAAGCATGTCCATCAGTTTTGCCGACCTTAAATTCAAGACATACCCAGATGGGTGGGGATAGATAAAAGAAATCTTTGCCGGGTCGGCCCCGTCGAGTATCCGGGTTGCCAAGTCGGCTCCCTGCCGCCATATATCGTCAAATTCCGTGACTGTGGAAAAGAGCGCGCCCGATTTCACTATGCTCTTTGCAAAACCAATTATGGGCAACCGGCTCTCCATCGAAACTGTGGTGATGTAGGGCAATGACTGCTCGGAAACAACTTTCTCGTCCATCACCAACCACAAGACATCCACCTTGCCCATCAAACTGCGGACTGCGGCGGGAGTCTCCGATTCGGAAGAGACTACCTCCTCAACAAGCTGGTACTCCTCCCTGATTAACCTTTTTCCATCCTTCAAAGCCTGGGACTGGTTGCCGCCATCGTAAACAACGCCTATCTTCTGCGCTTTCGGATATAGCTTCTTAAGCAATTTGAGTTGGTCTCTTGGGTCGGGATTCAGCGATATGCCAACAACATTCTTTCGGCCCTGCAGGTATATCTCCGGGCGGGAAACAAGCAGGGACACCACCGGAATGGTGGACGTAGCCTGCGAAACGGCCATAGAGGCTTTGGTGCCAATGGCAACTATCAGCTTTGGATGGGAAGCGATAATTGTGGCGGCGATACGGTTCCCCTTTTCCATATCACCTTCCATGTCATACTGGTCAACATCCGTATCTGCCTGCCGGATAAAAGCCTTTATCGTTTCATTGTAGGGACGCAAGTCCTGGCTTTTCAGGATAGCTATTTCGGCGGAGTGTGCAGGAATCGCATGTGACAGGAAGATGGCAATACATAATAGGAAGCACCCATTCCAAGGCGTAAATGTTTTACCCTTCAAAGGCACAAACCCCATCTGTCCATCCCAATAATTTTCACTGGTGGGTTATTACAAGCCTGTTTCCGGCCCCGGTGCAGGAAACAGGCTCTGAATAATCCAAAGGCGAGTATTTCGATATGAGATCCACAACCGCGTTATAGACGTACGTCTTTGTATCTACAATATCTGTTCCCTGCATCAAAATGGGCTGGTGCCCGTCCCCGGTGCTGTCCTTAGAGCTACTTGTAGTGCTGTCTACGTATTTGGAAGCTACTACCACACGGTACGTTACGGTTGTGTCTGTCATATCAATATCGTTTACCGCCTGCCAAGCGTTGGCGGACTTTAAAAATTTTAAAAATTGCATCCTCGTGATTCGGCTTCCAACAGGCTTGGTAACGTCCGCCCAAACCTTTAGCGATCCGGAGGGCTGTAAGAACCTGCCGTAGCTTGTGCCCGCCATGCCGGTGGCAAGCATCCTGCTGAAACTATTTTCCATTACAGACTTGAGTAGCTTCCCGGTAAGGCTTACCATAACAATGGTAGCGGGAGCTGTGGCAGGAGATATTCCGGTAAGGTTATCGAAAGGTAGAAACAGGTCTACATCCCCTTTCGTCAAGTTTCCTGCAGGAATTTTGTCATTGGCAATACCTTTCGACGGCCTCCATCGCACCGACCCTGCATTTATAAGCCCGATTTGGGCACCGGATAGGCCGCTATAGAGCATAGAGTCCGCAACTATTTGGCCGAGTGCGCTGTCGCAACTGCCGACGTGTTCATAAAATGTGCTTAATTCATTTTTTGTGGAACCTATAACGGTGGGATTGTTATAGACGGAGTATTTGTCGCCGTTGTCCTTCGACTGGATGTTTCCACACCCGCCAAGAGTGATGGAAGAAAATAAAATGGCAACCACCACAGGAACCGCAAGCGACCTGTACCACCGCGCCATTTTCTTTTCCATGTTAGAACTCCCTCGCAATCTCTATCATGTACATCCTTTGGTTGGAGGGAAGTAGGTTATGGTTTTCGTGCCCACCCACGACCGGATTGGGAAAGCGGTAGCGCGTATCCGAATAAAGTTCCTTGTAGTCTATGCCCAACAGGTTGAACGCGGAAACCTTGAGGCTGTACTTCCTGAATATGCCCCTTTTGGAAAAGGCAAGGTTCACCAGGTTATACGGGCCGGATATGGCCCTGTTGTACGCCAGCCTTTCGTCACTTGTCCGGGCGTTAGCCATAGCGGTATCGGAATACATCCAATCCAGGCTTACCTGGCTCTTGTAGGGTAAAGACTGCGCCAATCCCGCGTTTGCCCGAACCTGGGGAACGCGTGTAAGCCACGAATCGGAGGATATGTCTTTTACGTTAAACATGCTGGCATTCCAGTAAAAATACGAGTTCTCCTCATACGAATGCTTGGCCTCTATGGCGTAGCCGCTAATTTCCAGCGTGCCTGCATTCTGGTAATCTGTGGCCTGGGACTGGGTGGTGTTAAACAGCGCTGTAATGTAATCCTTAATCGTATTCCGGAATCCCGACAACCGTACATAGCTGTTTGTCTCATAGGTATAACCTATGCCAACCTCATACGCCTCTATCGCTTCCGGCTTCAGGTTTGGGTTGCCGGAGAACTGCATATCGGTCTTATCATACAATTCCCTGAATGTTGGCGCGTGGAATGCCGTGGCGTATTGCAATTTTAGCGCAAGCTTCTCCACAGGGAAAATGGAAACCGCGACTCGCGGGTTAGTGGTGTCGCCAAAATCGCTGTACTTGTCGTGGCGGGCGCCCAGCACCGCGTTAAAATACCGGTTTGGCGTCCAGTCGTCCTGCAAATACGCGGCATACACAGTGCGGGATCGGGCCGGGAAAGCGTAATTGTTCCAGTTGGCAAAAGAAGATTTCACCACTGCGCCGGATTCCGGCTCGCCGCTGTAGTTGGTCGTTACCTTGACGTTGTTCATTTCGGACTGCTCGTTGGAAACTCCCAGCGTCACCACATTGCCGTCCTGCCACTCTTTTTCCAGCTTCAGCTCGGCGCCATAAGTCCACAACTCGTAGGACTTGTTCAGCCACTCTCCATTCGGAAAGTACTCCACCTGCCCGTCACCGTTAAGGTCGCGGTTGTCTTTATAGCCGTTCGGGTAGAGTTGAATCCTGTTATCCACCGCCCATCGGTCGGCATACAGGCGCGGCGTAACGCTGGCTTTTCCCGAAAAGTCGAAAGTCCGTGTAGCATCAAGGCTGATATAACCGGAATCTACGCTAGACCTGTCCGAAATCACGTCGCGGTAGGCGAAATTCGGCCCACGCGTCTCTGTATACATGTTGAGATTAATGAGGGTTTCCTTGTAGTTAGCATCAACATGCCCGAACAACTTATGCTTGTCGTCCTCCATCCTTGCGGGAGCTGATGAGTACGGCCTGGTCGCATCGTTATTGGAAAGCCTGTCCCACACTACCATGCCGTCCCCCCCGGCTGTGTTGTACACCTCCATAAACGCATGCACGGAGATTTCCTCTCCTTGCATGCCCAACGTGACATTGGCTTTGTATGTGTCGAAAGTCCCGCCTCCAACGCTCACTTTTGCGCCATCTTCGTGCTTGGAAATTATGTTTATCACCGCTACCATAGCGTTAGTGCCGTATATCGCGGAACCGGGGCCGCGGATTATCTCTATCCGGTCAATACCGTCCACCGGGATATCGTAGAGCGCACCACCCGTATAAAAGTTGTTGAACCGGTGGCCATCTATCATCACAAGTATGTTGGACGGGTTATCCACCCCGTTCACAGAGACGGAATACTCGCCAAAGTTGTTATAGCGCACATCGAAACCGGGAACGATTTTAAGGATATCCGCCAAGTGGCGCGCCGCCATGGCGGAAATAGTTTTTGCGGTAATTACGCTTATCGCCCCGGGAGATGCCGAAATCGGTTTCAGCCGTAGGGAACCAATCGAGGACATATCCCCTTCCGAAAAAAAGAGGAACTCCTCCTGAAGGTTGCCCATATCACCCGCGTTGCTGGTAACGGTGACAGGCTCTTGCGGCAAGACAACAGGCATGTCCGATTCCGGCCCGCCCGCCAAGGCCGGGGCGGGAAACGATACGGCGGATATAAGCGCCGCAAACAAAAAACTCATGATGCTTTGCTTCCCGTATGCCAACGTCAACCTCTTACACGCAATTTTAATTCCGATAACCCAGCCAACGGACACGGCTCCCTCAAACCGGCTGACCCCCATGCCTCGCAGACACTGATTATCCTATTAGGCGGTTGCCGTGTAAACCTCTAATTGGCGCACCCGGGCAAACAAACGGTAGTGCAACCGATGCACTACCAAACAAACAGCCGTCTTACTTCCGGGGCGATATTCTGGTATGTTATTGCCCTATGAAAAAAATGGTCACTGGAAACGAAATCCGGAAGGCATTCATCGACTTCTTCGCCTCCAAAAAACACCGAGTGGTGCGAAGCTCCAACCTGGTGCCTTCGGCGGATCCCACGCTTCTTCTCACGAACTCCGGCATGGTGCAGTTCAAAGACCTGTTCCTGGGAAAGGAAGAGCGAGGCTACACCCGTGCCGTAACCTCCCAAAAATGCCTGCGCGTATCCGGAAAACACAACGACCTGGAAGACGTGGGCCGCACACGCAGGCACAACACCTTCTTCGAGATGCTGGGTAACTTCT
>JAHFEI010000368.1 GCA_023248615.1 Nitrospinales bacterium
TATCGTTCTCTTTGTTGGCCATAACCCCTCCACTGGATAACGTACCCCTCTGCCGCTAATGTTACCCTAGTTGAGGTCGTGCGGGAAATAATATTTGTCAGTAAGCTTGGTAGGAGCGGGGGGGAGCCGGTTTTCGTCCGGCCTGTTTGGCAGAGATTAGCGCGATAATCTCATGCTCCATCACATGCCACTCATCAAGGCCGGAGCTTTTTATTTTGGAGTCAGCCATGGAGAGGGCGCAGATGCTTTTTTTTAGCTGTTCCATGGTGAACTTTGCGGCCAACTCTTCGTATTTTTGGTAGGGGAAGGGGTACTTTACGTTGCACCGCTTGGCGGTTTCCTCCCCTCCTATTTTTTGTTCGCGGCATGAGCGGAGTACCAGCAGTATCCGGAATTGCCGGACGATCATCCCCTGCACTATAAGCAGTATTTCCCCTTGTCTGCGGAGCGAATTGAGCGCCTCCAGCGAGTCATCCATATTCCCTGCGGCTATCGAATCGGTCAGCATGAATATTGAGTCGAGCGGCGGGGCGCTTGTGCACGCTTCCAGGTCGGCGAGAGCAACTTTTTTCGCGCCGCCGAGGTATAGTTCCAGTTTGCGAAGCTCGGAATCCAGGAGCGAAAGACGGTTGGCAAAGCGTTCTACCATCCACTCCCGCGCATCCGGGGCGAATTGCATGCCGCTGGTTTGCAGCTTTTCGGCTATCATCACCCTGCGGTCTTTCTCGGTGGTTTCGAACTGGGCCGAAAATGTTTTGCCTGAAAGCTCTTTCCAGAATTTTGCCCTGCCATCCACCTTTCCGCAGGCTACGACAAGAACCACGTCAGGCGACGGGTTCTGGGCATAATCCAGCAGGGCTTCCTGCTCCTTTTCATCTAGCCGTATTTTTTTGGCTTCTTTATCATCCGCCTCATCGTCGGTTTCGCTTTTTTGACCGCCACCCCTGGAGCTCTTTTTCACAAGCCCTTCCACCAGCACGCACCGCCTTTCCTGGAAGAAAGAAACTGTTTTCAGGTCTCCCAATATTTCGCCGAAGGAGGTTTCCGCGAGGTCGTATGTGCGCCATGCCGTGGATGGGTCGGAGCCTTTCATAATCGCCGACTTGATGGTGGATATAGCTTGTTTCATGCGGTGTTCTTCCGTTCCGTGGAAAAAATATACCGCTTCGAACTTGCCGGAGTTTACGGAGCGTTCGAGGTCTTTTTGCGAGAAGGGCCCTTTAGCGGCCAAGCCCCAGCCTTTCTATGAGGTATTGTGGAAGCTTGTGTTTTTCCATTTTTTTTTGGACTCTTGCCACATCGTACTCCACGCGGCGGAATTCGATATTTTGCGTCTTGGAATCGTACACTACGTAGCACGAATCCGGATTGGAATCGCGTGATTGTCCCACGCTACCGACGTTTACGATATACTTGCGGTTCTTTTCCAGCGTCTTGTAGATGTCGCGGATAGGGACGATGTTTGCCGCATCGGCGTATTCTATTATAACCGGTTGGTGGGAGTGTCCGACGAAGCAAAGGTCTTTCTCAAGCGAATCATAGTTGTCCGTCGCATCTTGCATTGTGAGTATATACCGCCACTCTTGTGGCTCCAGTGGTGTTGAGTGGGCGAACTGTATGGCATCTTCCATTTTGGTGGGGGAAAGTTCTTTCAGGAATGCCTTGTTCACATCAGTAAGGGCTTCCATTGTCCAGAAGAGGGATGCCTTCGCGTAGGGATTGAAGTACTCGGAATCTGTAAGGCCAACTGCGGCCCAGTCGTGGTTTCCGGCTAGGATAACATCGGCATTCTCACGCAGGAGTTCGATGCACTCGTTTGGATTGGGGCCATAGCCGACTATGTCGCCAAGGAACACTTTTTTATCCACATCTTCGCGTTTTATATCCTTGAGTACCCCTTCAAACGCCTCTAGGTTCCCGTGTACGTCGGAATATATCGCTATCCTCATTTTTCTTTCCTTACCTCTTTCTCGATTTTACCCAAGATACCATTGATAAAGGAAGTGGTTTCTGGCGCAGAGTATTGTTTGGCTATTTCAACCGCTTCATCAATTGCCACGGCAGTGGGGACATCATCGCATTTCATAAGCTCGTAGGCGGTAACACGAAGTATGTTCCTGTCGACTGCCGCCATGCGGGAGATGGGCCAATTCTCGCTGGCCTTGTTTATCAGTTCATCTATTTCGGCGCGGTTTTGGGTAACGCCATCGACAATCCCCATTGTAAATTCCCGCATTTGGTCCGAAACCTTGTGGCTGGTCCA
>JAHFEI010000073.1 GCA_023248615.1 Nitrospinales bacterium
GCCGCCGAATATCACCGTCCTGGGAGCGTAATCGCCGCCCGGGTTGGCCTTTATCCTGTTGTAAAGCGTTATGACGTGCAGGAGGTTCAGAAGCTGCCTTTTGTACTCGTGTATGCGCTTCACATGTACGTCGAATATGGAATCTGGATTCACCTTTATCCCGTTCTGGGCGAGGATATATTCGGCCAGGCGCTCCTTGTTCCTGTGCTTCGCCTCCCTCCACTCGTCCCTGAATTTTTTGTCTTCCGCCAATGGGATAAGCTTCTTGAGTTTATCAAGGTTGGTGGCCCACCCTTCGCCGATCTTGCTTGTTATGAGGCCGGAAAGGCCGGGGTTGCACTTCTTAAGCCATCTACGGGGTGTGATGCCGTTGGTCTTGTTGTTGAACCTGTCCGGAAAAATTTTGTAGAAATCTTTCAGCACCCGGTTCTTCAACAGGTCTGTATGCAATGCGGAGACCCCGTTTATCGAGTGGGAGCCGACAATGGCAAGGTGGGCCATGCGCACCATCTTTTCGCTCTCCTCGACAATGGAAACCCTCCTTATCATGTCTATATCCCCCGGAAAGGTTTTCGATACATGCTCGAGGAACCTTTGGTTGATTTCAAAAATAATCTGCAGATGCCTCGGCAAGACGTCACTAACAAGCGCTACAGACCACTTCTCAAGCGCCTCCGGCATCAGCGTGTGGTTGGTGTAGCCGAACGTCCTCACCGTGATGTCCCACGCGGCATCCCAAGTGTAGTGCTCCTTGTCGAGCAAAATCCGCATCAGTTCCGGGATAGCCAGCACCGGATGCGTATCGTTTAGCTGGATAGCTACTGCGTCCGGGAAATTGTTGAAGTTCTTCTCGTGCTTCTTAAACCGCCTGATGATGTCCTGAAGGGTGGCGCAAACCAGGAAATATTGTTGTTTAAAACGCAGTTCCTTACCTTCCGCAAGGTGGTCGCTAGGATATAGCACCTTGGATATGGTTTCCGACATCATCTTGTTTTCCAGCGCCCTTATGTAATCCCCCTGATTGAAATAGTTCAGGTCAAAATCGCGGGAAGAACGCGCCGCCCAAAGCCGCATGTTGATGACATGGTTGTTTCCGTATCCGGGGACGGGAGTATCGTATGGCATCGCCATCACCTCTTCCGCGTCCACCCACTCGCTCCTAAACGCCCCGTTGCCGTCTACAAACTCGTTTACCCTGCCGTAAAAGTTTACCGGGAATATATGTTCCGGCCTGGCGAATTCCCACGGGTTGCCATACCGGAGCCAGTTGTCCGGCACCTCTACCTGCCCGCCGTTCACGATTTTCTGGTAGAAAATCCCGTATTCGTAATGGATGCCGTATCCGTAGGAAGGTATTTCCAGCGTGGCAAGCGAATCCAGGAAGCATGCCGCAAGCCGCCCAAGGCCGCCGTTACCCAAGCCTGCATCCCACTCCACTTCGCGGATTTCCTCTAGGTTGTACCCCATTTCGTGCAGAGCATCGTAGCATGCTTCCATCATCCCCAGGTTTATGAGGCTATTCCCCAAGGTGCGGCCCGCAAGGAACTCCAGCGATAGGTAATAAACCCTTTTCGCCTTCGACTTGTAATAGGTATCCTGGGTTTTCAACCACCGCTCTATGAGGCGATCCCGTATGGTATAGGCCACCGCCGTATAATGGTCGTACACGTTGCCGCGTTGCGGGTCTTTCGCAAGCGAGGAAACGATGTGGTTCTTCACCGAGGCTATAAGGGCATCAACTTCCTTGTCCCCCTTGGCCGGTTTGTTTTTAGAAACCTTTTTTCGTTCCGCCATTGCTACCCCGCCTCATTTGATACGATAAGTGACGTTATGTTCCCATTGGCCGCTTTTTAAAATTATAGCCTGAACGCCCCCATTCTATCGGAATACACCTGCTTTTTTACCTTTAAATTATGCAACGTGGTAATCCGTTTTAGCTATAGCTCCCCTTTCCACCCCACGGCGGGTTAGATGTTTAGCAGGCTCCGCACGATACATTGTCCTTTCAAACTCGGGATATTGACCAAAAGTCATTCTTTATTTGCGGTAGATTTGCTATAAGTGTTCTCCACAACATCCCCGCTGGTTAATGAGAATGTATACACAGGCGGGAAATTACTGGCTGGAACGCAGACAGGAGAAGTTTTGATATTACATAGTGACCTCGATTACGACCTTTTAAACACTGCATTCAATTCCATTGATACCGGTATCGTGATCCACGATGAGAAAAACAAAATACTTGTTTTTAACAAAGCCATGTCGAAAATCACCGGGTACCCCAACAATGAGGCGATAGGGAAAGATTGCCGGGCCATCATTAAGCCAGCCTTTTGCGACCTGTCGTGCGCCTTATGCGATAAATCCGAGAAAATAAGCAAAAAGGTTTACCACGAAATAAAAACAACCAACAAAGACGGCGCTACCTGCTGGCTAAGAGTCAGTTCCATCCATTTCGTGCAAGAGGGAAACCGGTACTATCTTGTGACTGTAACTGACATTACCGAATTGAAACAAAACGAGGATTTGGTTTTCCGCTCTGAATCTTTCTATGGTGTCATCGGTAAGAGCGAAGCGATGAGAAAGGTCTTTGAGTTTGTCCGCAGCATTGCGGAAACGGACATGACGATACTGATAACCGGAGAGACTGGAACCGGCAAGGAACTGATTGCATCCGCAATCCAAAAACACAGCCTCCGAAAGGACGGCCCGTACATAAAGTTGAACTGCACGGCGCTCCCCGAACAGCTGATTGAAAGCGAGCTTTTCGGTCATGTGAAAGGCGCCTATACAGGCGCTGCAATAGACAGGGTAGGCCGCTTTGAGGCGGCCTCCAACGGGACTATTTTCCTGGATGAAATCGGGGAAATATCCCTTCAATTCCAGGCAAAGCTCCTCAGGGTGTTGCAGGAAAAGGAAATAGAAAGGATCGGCGAGAACATACCTCGGAAGATAGATGTGCGAATATTGGCGGCAACCAACAAAGACCTCCGGGAAGAAGTAAAAAAAGGGCGGTTCAGGGAAGACCTGTACTATCGCCTCGCAATGGCTCCCATTAACCTGCCAAGCCTGAGTGAGAGAAGGGAGGATATCCCTCTTCTTGCGCTGAATTTCATGAAACATTTTTGTTTGAAGTATGGGCGGGATTTGACGGCAATATCTCCGGGAATGATGACAGCGCTCATAAAGTACGGCTGGCCTGGCAATGTCCGCGAATTGTACAATTTTATTGAGGTCGCAATAGTCACATGCAAAGGGAATACTCTGAACCTCGACAAAACCGCATCGGCATATTTTGTTAGGCATGGGGAAGACAATCCCCCTCCAATCGATAACGCCACCAAGCTATATGACAAAACCGGCCCGGATGCCCCGGAAAAAACGCAAATTGCAGAGGCTCTCAGGATTCACCGTTATAATGTCTCTTCAGCCGCAAAAGCGCTTGATATCAGCCGCACCACCCTCTGGAGAAAAATGAAAGCCCTTGGAATCAGCAGGGCGGAGTAGGACTTAAAGTCACTTCGCCCGCCTCACATCCCCCTATATTCGGAAGAAACAACGGCCCTGAATCCACGAAACATAGCGTTCCATGCTCTTGAAACATGAAACATGTGGATATGTTGCATGAAACATCTGCGCGCCACAGCTAATCTCATAACACAATTTTTTTCATATAGTTAGGCTTATGGCACATCTCTAGCATTAAAGAATCCATGTATCGGTTGAGATTGCAATTATAAACAACAAAATTGGAGAGAACATGGAGCTTATTCACGGGTTTAAAAAAATGAAGTTTATCGCGACGGTTCTTTTTGCCGTCGTCATTTTGCCCCTTTCGGCGCATGCGGCCAAAGCAAAAGAGACCATCAAACCGAAAGAGGTGGAAGTTACGATTCATGCAGTGGAACACGAAGTTGAAATCGACCATTCTGGCACCAAAGTTCCGGCATGGACGTTCGGTGGAACCGTACCAGGCCCGGTTGTGCGCGTCAGGCAGGGCGATTTGGTTAACTTCACATTGGTGAACGATGCGACCAACGGCTACAGCCACTCGATGGATTTCCATGCGGCGGTTGTCGACGTATTAAATGAGTTTGACTCGGTAAAGCCAGGGAACTCGAAAAACTACAAGTTCGTGGCCCGCTACCCGGGAATATTCATGTACCACTGCGGTTCCATGAATATGGCCCAGCACATCGGCAAGGGCATGTTCGGCATTATTATCGTTGATCCTGCGGAAGGGTTTAGCGCAAATTATCCCAAGCCAGACCGCGAATATGTGATAGTCCAATCCCAGCTTTTCTCGGATACAAACGACGCCAATGCTCTCGTTGAAAATACAGGATGGACGAACTCACTTATTAACGGGAAAATCTTTAACTATGACCCTCTCCATAGTAAAGGCACAGCCAAGGCCCTTGAATCCAAGCCGGGCGAATTGGTGCGGATATATTTTGTGAATGCCAATGTTAACGTGCCGGTTGTGTTCCATCCCATAGCAGGAATATGGGAACGCGTCTATCCCAATGGCAACCCCAAGAACGTCCTGTACGGGCTGGCCACTTACAGCGTAGGCGTGTCGGAAGCGACCGTATTCGACCTTGTTTCCCCCAAAGATAAGCCCACAAACAACGCGCTGGTAGACCACACCATGAAAGCGGCAATGAGAGGCGCAATAACGGTCCTTATGAATGGCCCGGATGCAGACCCTAAAGCCGGGAAGGGCGACAATATCCTTCCTCGGTAAGAGTATTTGGGGGGGAAGGGCATGAGCCCTTCCCCCCACCCCCTAATTTCAGGAAGGCCGTTAAGAAAAATGAAGTCCGGAATTCTTTTGGGATAAATATGCTGAAAAAACTTGGAATCGGAGCAACCCTACTCTTCCTATCTATAATCGTTTTGTCTTCTGCTCCTGTTTTTGCGGAATACGATTTCTCGGATATAGACAAGGCTTCTAAAGCCTACAAAGTCGGCAACTTTCGTGAGGCGGCAAAATGGTACCGGAAAGCCGCAGAGCGGGGCATGCCTATGGCCCAATATGAGCTTGGCATATTGTACATGTTTGGCGAAGGCGTCCCGCAAGACTATAAGGAGTCGATAAGCTGGCACAGGAAAGCCGCCGGGCAGGGCATGGCGGTGGCACAATACGAGCTTGGCTCTATCTACTATCGGGGGTCAGGAGTAACCCAGGATTACAGCGAAGCAAAAAAATGGTTCCAGATGGCTGCTGAAAAAGGGCACGAACAGGCACAGTATTGTCTAGGCGTCATGTATTTTAAAGGACACGGAGCCAAACAGGATTATATCAATGCATACGCGTGGTTAACCCTGTCTACCACGAACCGGCGGGACTCGGCGAAGCCGAATAGAGAGATGCTTGAAAGGCTGATGACTTCTTCTCAACTCGTGGAAAGCAACAAACTCTTTCGGGAAAGCCTGGCAAAATATGCAATAAGGGATGTCGAATAGGGTAAGGGTAGGCACGCCCGACACTTTGGTCGCTCGGGCTACAGGATATCTAAGGACGATGCGCCATTCAAAATTGCCGACGTTAGCGCGACGTATTTTAAAATCGCAACCGGCATGAAATGCGATATTTGCCACGCGCAGAAATTACGCCGGGAATTTTTCCTTTAACAATACGCTTCCCTTTTTCATTTAAATAAGTAGAATCTACGGACTGTGAAACAACTATCACTGAAAGAAACGGGGGCAATACTCCCCTCCGACCTGAAAGTGGAACTGCGCCAGCGGTTCCTTTCATACGCCATCAGCACTATTGCGTCCCGTGCCTTGCCGGATGTGCGCGACGGGCTGAAGCCGGTGCATCGCCGCATACTGTACGCCATGTACCGCATGCGCCTGTTGCCAGACCAGCGATACCGCAAGTGCGCGGCAATAGTCGGCGATGTGCTGGGCAAATACCATCCGCACGGGGACCAGGCGGCATACGATGCCCTGGTGCGCCTTGCACAACCGTTTTCCATGCGCTATCCGCTTATCGACGGGCAGGGAAACTTCGGCTCGCTGGATGGCGACAGCGCGGCGGCAATGCGGTATACCGAGGCGAAGCTCGCGCCTTTGGCCATGGAACTCCTGAAGGAAATAGAGCAGGATACCGTCCCCTACCGCCCCAACTACGACAGCACAACCGAAGAGCCGGTTTTTTTACCGTCCCGCGTGCCGAACCTCCTGATGAACGGTTCGTCTGGCATTGCGGTGGGTATGGCCACCAACATCCCCCCGCACAACCTGAACGAGATAGTGGATGCGCTTATCGCGCTGGTTGACGACCCGAACATAGGCATAGCCGGGCTACAAAAGTACGTGAAGGGGCCGGATTTCCCCACTGGGGCAACCATGCTGACAAACAAAAAGGAGTTACGCGCGATATACGAGGATGGACGCGGCTCCGTGCGCATCCGCGCCGATTACGAAGTAGAAGAGGCCAAACGCGGCAAGCAGCTTATTATCATCACTTCCCTACCGTACACCGTGAACAAAGCGAAGATAGTGGAAAAAATAGCCAGCCTGATTATCGAGAAAAAGCTCCTCACACTAAGCGATGTGCGGGACGAATCGGACGAGAATATACGCGTAGTGGTGGAGCCAAAGGCTGGCGCGGACATAACGAAGATTATGGCGTACCTCTTCAAGTACACCGACTTGGAATACAACTTCGCGGTGAACATGACCGCGCTAGACCCCAAGGGAACGCCGCGCCGGATGTCGCTGGCGGAGATGCTGAACATCTTTATCCAGTTCCGCGTGGATACCACCGAGAAGCGCCTGCAATATGACCTGAAAAAGATTATGGAGCGGCTACATATCCTGCGCGGACTGCTGAAAGTGCTAAAGGACCTAGACAAGGCAATAGCCATAATCCGCAAAAGCAAAACGCGGGACGAGGCGCGGCAGGGACTTATGTCGCATTTCTTGCTTGATGAGATTCAGGCCAACGCGATACTCGACCTGCGGTTGGCATCCCTTGTCGGCATGGAACTGCACAACGTGAAGCTTGAAGCGGCGGAGCTGGAAGCAAAACGCGAAATGATAGAGGAAGTGCTTAAAAGCAAATCCAAAATAAAAGGGCTTGTGAAAAAAGAACTGGCCGACGTAAAAAAGGAATACGGCGACAAGCGCCGCACCGCCATAGCGGGCACCGTGTCGGAGGACGAGGAGTTCACCGCAGATGACTTCATAGAGCATGAAAAGTGCTTCGTCATCGTCAGCCGCAACGGATGGATACGCCGCATGAAGAGCGAGCCGAACGAGAGCCAGCTACGCATAAAGGAAGGCGATTCCCTGCTGAAGGTCATGCCCGCCGATACCAGCGAACATATCGGCTTTTTCACAAGCGCTGGCAAGGTGTACGTGTTGCGGGCGTACGAGATAAATGCAACCGCCGGGTTCGGCGACCCTATACAGACCATATTCAAGTTCGGCGACGGCGAACGGCTGGTGACTGTAGACCATTTCCCGCACATAAAGAGCGGGGAAGAGATAAAGGGAGAATTCCTGGCCGTGACGGAAAACGGAAATGGCCTGCGGTTCACCCGCTCATCGGTCGCGGAAACCACAAAGGCCGGGCGCAAATTCGCCAACGTGAAAGAGAGCGACGCAGTGCTGGACGTTATCGCGGTGGATCGCCAAATGGTCTATGTGGCGCATGACGGCGGCAAGGGGCTTTTGTCCAACGTGGACGAAGTCCCGCTTCTTTCCGGCCCGGGCGGCGGCGTGCGGATGATAAAACTGCACGGCAACGAAAAGATATCCCACGTACGGATGGTGAACAAGGGAGATACGCTACGCTTCATGTTCAACAGCGGCAAGGACGATATCGTGAAAGTATCCTCCATCGAAATAGGAGCGCGTGGAAGCGCGGGACGCGCGTTTGCAACGAAAAAGAAAAGCCTGATTGGGTTGGCGCGTGGCTGACAAATACACGGCGAGCGACATAACGGTACTGGAGGGGCTGGAGCCTGTCCGCGTGCGCCCAGGCATGTACATAGGCGGGACCGACACATCGGGCCTGCACCACCTTGTATGGGAGGCGGTGGATAATGCCGTAGACGAGGCAATAAACGGCCACTGCAAACAGATAGACATAACCATCAACGCGGATAACGCCATAACCGTAAGCGACGACGGGCGCGGCATCCCGGTCGATATCCATGAAAAATACAGAAAACCGGCGCTGGAAATAATCATGTGTACGTTACACGCCGGGGCAAAATTCCACAACAAGAGCTATTCATCCTCCGGCGGGTTGCACGGCGTTGGCATATCCGTGGTGAACGCGCTGTCGGAGCGGACAGACGTGACCGTAAGGCGCGACGGGTACACCTACCTCCAGAGTTTT